>JANLSL010000474.1:0-8020 GCA_031362385.1 Alphaproteobacteria bacterium
CCGCTTCTTCGGGGGAGTAATTTGGACAATTTGCCGACGTACGCCGCCACGCGTTTTCTACTTCTGCTTTGGAGTTCCTTTGCTCAATCGTACGCGCCACGGCGTTCGTCATATAGACGTCTTGATTTCGCATAACACGAAACTCTCCACCGGCTGGAGGTTGATACAGAATTAAGTAGCCGCAGTATCGATCAATCTGAGCAAACTGACCTACGAAATCAACCGCAACATAGACACCAGGACGAGGTGCTTTAGGAGAGTCTTTTGTCCACGAGTTTTTAGTAACACGCCGTTCCTTAAGGATGCCGGCTATTGAATAAAATTGCTTCATACTTTTCGAGTATGAGCTTAACGATTCGTCGTCACGAAACTCTGAGGTCATAAGCTCATAAGACTCTTTAGCATCGCCGCGGTCTCTCATGGCGAAGTAATCGAGCGCCACCTTCTGCGCGCTTTGAATTTGTTCAGGCGTTGGGGTCCATCCGGGTGGCGATTCTGAAGTTACGTTCACTTCGTTAGCGCTAGATGACACATCAGATTGAGAACGAGTAGGCGCGGACGCCATCAGAGCTAGCAAAAATCCCGCCGGAAATAAAACTATGCGAAACGCAAAATGGCGCAAATGTATTGATAGGCGCATTCGCAAGAGTACATCTCAGTAGCAATCTCTGCAATCTCGCATGAGACAGATGGTGGCGAATAAGATTATTTTTCGAGAGTGTTATCCCCCTATCCACTCCAAAAATGGCGCGTGCCCCGCCGTCATCGGATAGGCGACAATGCACGGCACATCGGAACTGTGCAGCGATTTCACTTTGGCGCAAATCTTATCAAATAACGCACGCCTCGTTTTCGCCATCAGCGCAACTTCGTTCGCAGACTCCACCTTGCCTTGCCAACGATACGTCGATTGAATTTCGCCCAGCACATTCACGCAGGCTGCCAAGCGGCTTTCCACTAATGCATGTGCGATGGTTTCAGCCTCGCCCCTACTAGATGTAGTAACATAAACCATCACATATTCAGTCACTGTGGTGTTCATTTGCGCCCTCTTAACGGTTGGCATAGGATTTTAGCATAAAAGGTGCGACCAGACTGCGAGGGCAGACAAATGCTCCGACAGATCTGGCGGGGACGAGTGACCAGTATGGACGGCGGCGTGGACAGGGCGATGAAGCCCTCAACAGCTCAGCGCAAGTGGCTTGAACGTGGGTTGACGCAACCCGGCGGCAAGTTACCGTTGTTTGATAACGACGGGCGCAAAGTCAATCCAGCGGTGATCAAAAAATGCATCGAAACGGGCTGGGCTGAACCCTGGTTCGCCAATCAGATGAAACCCGATTGGCTAGTGTGCAAACTTACAATATCCGGCCGCTCGGTCTTGGCCGTGCCAGACCATCAAAGTGCGGCTTAGGCTAAGCCTTGATTTCTAAGCTCTCGCCTGGCTTGGCGAACGGGCCTTGCACTGAGAAGAAGCGCTCGGCGTAGCGCGATGCGGCCACAAAAAACTCAGGCGATGATGGGATCACCTGCGAGATAACCTCAGGCGGGGCTTCGCGTTGTGGCGACGCACGTTTTTCGACATAAAGCCGTTCACTCTGATCAGCGGCAATTTCAGCAGGGCCAGAGGTCGGCAACTTTTCAACAAATGTCGTTTTATCATTCGCTTCCTGGCGGGCGGCACGGCGCGCTTGAAGCATGGCTTGCGGCGAGAATGGATTATCCGTTCCAGCGACCGCATCAAGCACCGCGCGGAACGCTGACTTTTCATCACTGGGTTGGTGTTGCCCCCGCTCCTTGCCTGACCGCGCGCGTGGGCTGGTCGGATTTATGGATATGGGTTGCTGTGGCCGAATCTCATTGGGCGGCGTGATCGGACCCGCGTTTTGTAAAGCGTCGATTCCAATCGGCATGTGTTGCCCCAAACACGCCTGGCGCCAAGGCCAAGAAGTTAATGATTCCTATACTTATTTGTATACGAATCGCGTAATAGCTGCAAACCATAACGCCTGCAATTTTGCTGAATTTTCACTTCAGCAAAAGCTTATAGTGCTTTGTTTTATAGAGAAAATGGTCGGGACGACAAGATTTGAACTTGCGACCCCTTGACCCCCAGTCAAGTGCGCTACCAGGCTGCGCTACGCCCCGACACTGATGAAAAAAACCGCGACTTTTGCGAAGGCGCGGTGGGAAAGCGGCTGGACTATAGGGATCTCAGGCAAAAGAGTGAAGCGGTTTTGCGCTAGACTCTTGTTTTGTCGTTTTTTTAGCGGGTGAACTGGATTCCACTTCGCCCTCAAACACTCTAGGCTGCGACTGCCAAAGCCGCGCGTAAATCATCGCGCATGGCCGTCAATTCGCCCACCATACGTTCCAGTTCCTCACGGTCAAGGATGGCCGGGGGCTCACTTGCAACAGAGGCAGACTTAGTGGCTGTGACCGCACTTTCGTCAGACGCCCCATCACGCAATAATTTTTGCACACCCTTGATTGTCAGGCCATCGGTATACAGCAATGATTTGATGCGCTTTAACAGCGCGATATCTTCGGGCCGATAGTAGCGTCGCCCACCACCGCGTTTGAGCGGCCGAATATGCGAGAACCGCGATTCCCAAAACCGCAAGACATGCTGCGGTACGCCAAGGTATTCTGAGACCTCGCTAATCGTGCGAAAGGCAACGTCTGATTTTTCGCTGCGCGGATCAGCTGCAACGTCGGTTGCGGAATCGGTGTCGTTCACAACAGGCTACTTTTAGCTTGAGGCCGCGGGCGTCGAACTGCGGGATGCAAATCCCTGGCGGATGCGAGCCTTCAACAACTGCGATGGGCGGAACACCAAGACTTTACGCGGAAGAATGGGCACTTCGTCGCCGGTTTTAGGATTGCGGCCCACACGCTGGCCTTTTTGGCGTACTGAAAAGCTGCCGAATGACGAGATTTTGACGGTCTCGCCCTTCAACAATGATTGGGTAATCTCATTGAGAACAAGTTCCAAAAGATCGGATGACTCGTTGCGTGATAACCCGACCTCTTGATAGATCGATTCCGCTAACTGTGCTCGTGTAATGGTCTCGCCCATCGTCGCGTTCCCCTTAATCGCGTTGAGATCAGGCAAACTTAAGGAAAAAGGCTATCCCTCGAATTCCGGGACGTCAACACATTCTTGTGTTTTTGCAATGATTTAGCAGGTCGTGAAGCACCCGGACCACGGGCCCTGGCGCTAAAGCCGGACGAGTGCGGAGCCCCAGGTAAAGCCGCCGCCCATGGTTTCCATCAGTAGCAATTGACCCTGTTTAATGCGGCCATCGCTGACGCCTTGGTTCAACGCCAATGGAATTGAAGCCGCCGAAGTATTGGCATGCTTATCGACCGTCACGATGACTTTATCGGCGCTCAAGCCCAGCTTTTCGGCTGTGCTATCTAAAATGCGAGCATTGGCTTGGTGCGGCACCAACCAGTCGACATCTGCAAAAGTAACGTTATTGGCTTCCACAGCTTCGCGCGCGGTATCAGCCAAATTGACAACGGCATGGCGGAAAACTTCTTTGCCCTTCATGCGCAAAAGGCCTGTCGTCTGTGTGGTTGAAACGCCGCCATCAGCCTGAAGAATGTCAAAATACCGCCCATCAGAGTGCAGATGGGTCGAGAGGACACCGCGATCAGCCGAAGTCCCCTGCCCTTTATCGGCTTGCAGCACAACCGCACCCGCACCATCGCCAAACAGCACGCAACTGGACCGGTCAGTCCAATCAAGAAAGCGCGATAATGTTTCGGCACCAATAACGAGCGCCGTTTTGACTTGATCTGTTTTGATGAAATTATTCGCGACCGCAAGGCTGTAAATAAAGCCCGAACACACCGCTTGAATGTCAAACGCCGGAATCCCAGGTCGACCAATTGCTGCCTGAACCTTGGCCGCAGTGGCCGGAAAGGTGTTGTCTGGTGTGGTTGTCGCAACAATCAGCAGATCAATCTCATTGCCCGTGATACCCGCTGCTGCGAGCGCGCGGCTGCCCGCAGCAATGGCCAGATCCGACGTAAATTGCCCATCAGCGGCGATATGGCGCTGCCTGATTCCGGTGCGCTCGGTTATCCATTCATCGGTGGTATCAACTCGCGCGGCAAGTTCAATGTTAGTGACAATACGCTCGGGCAAATAAGCGCCGACACCCCGGATAACTGAGCGAATCATCATTCTGACGCAACCGCGGCAACAGCAGCAGCACTTGAGCTGATGCGCTCAAGCTCTTCGCCGATTTTGGTATTGAGATCACGTGCGATCATATCGACCGCCACACCAATCGCATTGGCAAAGCCCACCGCATCGGTGCCGCCATGACTTTTCACAACAACTCCATTTAATCCGACAAACAAAGCGCCGTTGTAACGCCGGGGATCAGTGCGTGCGATCATACGCGACAAGGCTGGTTTAGCGAAAATCATTCCAAATTTAGCCAACCAGGAACTCTTGATGGCGTTTTTCAAAAACTCGGTGAACAGCTTGGCCGTGCCTTCGGCAGTCTTCAAGGCAACATTGCCCGTAAAGCCGTCAGTGACGACGACATCGACTGTACCTTTGGCGATATCGTCGCCTTCGATGAAGCCATGAAACTCAAGCTCTAATGGCGAATCACGCAGCATTTGGGCGGCTTGGCGCAAGGTGTCAGTGCCTTTGAGGTCTTCTGAACCAATGTTCAGCAGGCCAATGCTCGGGCGTTCAAGGCCCAACAACGCGCGGGCAAAGCATTCCCCCATAATCGCAAACTCGACCAAGTTGCGCGCATCGCATACGGCATTGGCACCCAGATCAAGCATGGCGGTCTCGCCAATGCGGGTGGGGAATAAACTGCAAATCGCGGGGCGATCTATGCCAGGCAATGTGCGCATCATAATTTTTGCCATCGCCATCAGCGCGCCGGTGTTACCGGCTGAAACCACGCCCGAAGCCTCGCCGAGCTTGACCGCTTCAATGGCTTTCCACATGCTGGAATTACGGCCCTGACGCAGCGCTTGAGATGGTTTGGTGTCGCCGGTGATAACGTCGGGCGCATGTCTGATCGTAACGCAGTCTGCTAAGTTAGCTTCTGCTGCAACCAATGGTGCAATCCGGGCTTCATCGCCGAAAAGGAGGAACTTGGCTTTGGGATAGCGCAGGCGCGCAGACGCAGTACCTTTCACCACGATTTCAGGTGCGTGGTCTCCGCCCATAGCATCAATCGAGATAATTTGTGGCGCGCTCACCCGTTCCCCCTCAGGGACCCGCCTAAGATATCATGCAAACCTGAATGCGCCCCGCCAGAAAGCTGGGAACAAACGAAAAGCATGCGAGTCAGAATTAAGCGGCTGCAGCCTTGGAGGCCACAACTTCACGGCTGTCGTAATGGCCGCAGCTGCCGCAAACATGGTGCGGGCGTTTACGCTCGCCACAATTTGGGCACTCTTGGTATGAAGCCTGGGCCAAGGCATGGTGCGACCGGCGCATATTGCGGCGTGATTTTGAGGTTTTTTTCTTAGGAACCGCCATGGTGTCAGTCTTTCTTCGAATTGGCCGTAGAGATGGTGTAGCCGAAATGTTGTCGCGACGTTAGGGCCCCAAAGGGCACAACCGTTACCATCCGTCGCAGGAAGCCGCAGTACATAGCGCAATGGCTGCACCCGTGCAAGCCGCTTAACTCATTGTTTTAACTCTTGGTTTTGAGTTTTGCCAAGACCGCAAAGGGCGAAACATTGTCTTTTTGCGAGGTTGGCGCGCCCACAACATGGGTCTCGAACACCACCCCTGGGGCACGAGGGTACGGATCGAGCAGCAGAACCAGCTGCTCAACGACCGTTTCTCCGATGTCCAAAACATCTCCGTAAATGGCCTCAGGTGGCTCGTCATTGGGGTCCAGGTCGATTTCGGCACTGGCTTTGGGGGCAACCCGCGTAAATGTTACTGCAAAGTCTTCTTCAATTGTGGCCCGAAGCGGCTCGAGGCTAACGACACAGGCCTGCACGACTTTGGCGGTTAACCTACCGCTGACCTGAATTAAATTCCCGATAGCGGGCTCAAGATGAACCTGGGCGCTCAGTTCGTTGATTTCGAGGATATTCAGTCGTGCGGCAACGCGCTTGCGTTCAAAGTCTTTGGCACTGATGGAATAGTCACGCCCAGCCGATGGCAATTGCGTTACATCGACGGGAACAGAAAACTCAAGCTCGGGATTGGGCTGCAAGCTTGGCATGGCGTCATGCCGGTCCATCGATAGCAGCCCAGCGCAGACTGCCTTGAGAGATGCCAGCGAAAGCACAACCACGCAAGGCCTGATCAGAAGCCGTCATATAGCAAGACATGGCTGAGAGTTGCGCAGATGTAGGGATGACGCCACGATAAAGGTTCTGCGTTAAAGCAGATGAAAGAGCCTCAGAGTTGCCATCCATGCCGATTTCATACTGCTCGGCCCGACCATAAAAGGCCTTAGCCATTTTTTTAACGTGCTTGCCAACGCTCATGTCGCCGACACCAATTTCACGTAATGAGCGATCCATATCTTTGAACATATAGTCGAGCAGCGCTTGGGTCATATCCTCGACCTGTTTGCCTTCGGCGCGCAGCCTGCGCATCACCAACATGGTATGCAAAATGATCATATCGAATCGACCATCAAGGGTATCGGGCACACCAAGTTGGGCATAGAAACTAAAGCTGCGCGCCTGGCGCACGACCGCCAAATACAACGGCCCGACATCGATGTTGTCGATATTTCGCAGGCGGAGGAATGATAAAAGGCCCATGAATTTCAATGACTCAGCCGTAAATTAAGGCAGCCTAGGAAACCGCCCTGCGGTGGTATATGTAGCTGCTATATAAAGGCCGCGCACGGGTTGAACAACCCGAACATGCGGAAGATTCAAAGCCCTGAGCGAGCCCCAGCGAATGAATAAATATCAGCCCCTCCTGCGTTGCCTTCTGATCCTCGGGTCCACACTGGCCCTGACCGGGTGCATCAAAGATATTGATGCGCGCGGCAACCAACCACCCCCTGATGCGATCTCGAAGTTGGCGCCGGGCGAACAAACCCGCCAGGACGTTCAGAGCTTGCTGGGAACGCCTGCTACAACGGCCGTGTTTGATAATGAGACCTGGTACTACATCAGCTCGCAGACAACACAGTATGCCTTCTATCCGGTCGAGGAGTTAGAGCGCACAGTTTATGCGGTCGAGTTCGACCCGCGCGGCATTCTGAAAGAAGTGCGCAAGCTTGATGCCAATAGCGGGCGTGAAGTGACCATTGTGGGGCGCGAAACTGTCACCAAAGGTCGCGAGTACAGCATCATGGAGCAGCTGATTGGTAACCTTGGCCGCTTCAATGCGGGCAAGGAGAAGAAGGGTCCAAAGTAACTTTGGCTTGCCTGATTTTACTGGCAGTCGCATTGACGCCAAAGTACGCATTCGCCATCGCCGGGAAAATAAGATTTTAATGGCGCCTGAAAATACGACCAGCAAGCTGCCCCTGATCACGACTTCGTTTTGGATCATGAAAATCTCAGCCACCACTCTGGGGGAGACGGCGGGTGATCTGATGTCGATGACGCTCAATGTTGGCTACGCCATCAGTTCGATTATTTTACTCTCGTGCTTCTTCGCCAGCTTGGCCGCACAACTGCGTTCTAAAGCTTTCCACCCCCTGCTCTACTGGACTGTGATCCTGACCACGAGCACCGCAGGAACCACCATGTCTGACTACATGGATCGTACGCTGGGATTGGGCTATGCCATGGGCAGCGCTATTTTGATCACTATTCTCATGGCAATCTTTGCGTTCTGGCGACTCAGTGCAGGCTCGATGAATGTCGAGAATATCAGAACCCGCAAGGTTGAGGTTCTCTATTGGGTGGCGATCCTATTTTCAAACACACTGGGCACAGCACTTGGTGACTATCTGGCCGATGACTCTGGGTTGGGTTTCGAAGGTGGCGCGTTGTTGATTGGCGGTGCGTTAGTCATCGTCCTGGTCGCGACGTATGCTACAAAAATCTC
>JANLSL010000503.1:0-3053 GCA_031362385.1 Alphaproteobacteria bacterium
CCTGCGCTTGCCCGTGCTGCGCCGTTCGGCCATGTAGGGAAATTCGAAACGCCCGACACGGTAGCCCCGCACAGCCAGTCCTTCAGCAAAGAAGGTCATGAAGGGTGTGTCCATGGGCGCACCAGCCCCGTGGGCCAGCACCACGGTAGTTGCCGCGCGCGCAGGCCCAGTCCACAGAAAGTCGATGGCCGGTGGTGTCACGTTAAATGGCTCCTCATCGCCGTTTGTGGTCTACAGAGGCGCAGTATAAGAGTCTTTTTTTGTCCCCGCGTGCGCGGGAATGACATCAGACAAAATTATATTTATTGAAGGTTTCCATGCCCTCTGCTGTTCCTGTTCGTCACCTGCTTCTCGCGCTGCTGGTGGTGGCGGTGTGGGGCACCAACTTTGTGGTGATCAAGGCGGGCCTTGATCACTTGCCGCCGCTGTTGTTCGCCGCGTTGCGTTTTACGTTCGCCTTTTTCCCGGCAGCCTTTTTTATCCCGCGCCCGGCGGTGAGTTGGCGCAATCTCATTTCCTACGGCCTGTTCATCGGCGTCGGGCAGTTCGGCCTGCTTTATATCGCCATGAATGGCCACATCTCACCGGGTATCGCCTCGCTGGTGGCGCAAACCAATGCATTGTTCACCATTGGCTTGGCGATGATGCTGAACGGCGAGCGCGTGCGGCTGGTGCAAGGTGTCGCCCTAGTACTGGCGGTCGCAGGTATGGGCGTGATCCTGACGCATACCGATGGAACCACCACACCGCTGGGTCTAGGGTTGGCGCTGCTGGCCGCGCTATCGTGGGCGGGTGGGAACATAGCTTCGAAAAGTGCGGGGCACATCAACATGGTGGCTTACGTGGCGTGGTCGAGCATGTTTGCCGTGCCGCCATTGCTGGTGCTGTCGCTGATGTTCGAAGGATGGGGTGCCGACCAACTGGCCTTGGCCAGCCTGACGCCCACAGTGTGGGGTGCAGTGCTGTATCAATCGTGGGGGAATAGTTTATTCGGCTTTGCGGTGTGGGGCTGGCTGCTGGTGCGCTACCCGGCAGCGTCCATCGCGCCTTTGTCACTGCTGGTGCCGGTGTTCGGCATCGGGGCCTCGGCGCTATTTCTGGGTGAACCACTGCCCGCGTGGAAACTCATCGCTGCGGCACTCGTCATGGGCGGCCTCGCACTGAATGTGTTTTGGCCGGATGTGGTGAAGTGGTTCGCTCCTGCTCAAAGTTAAACTCAACCGTCGTCCTCGGACTTGATCCGAGGACCCAGGGTTACAAAACGCTGGCATAGCTTAACATGAAGTCGAGGTTACTACCCTGGACCCTCGGGTCGGTGCCCGAGGGTGACGAGGAGAGTGTGGATTTTCCCGACCTCACAACTTCCCAAAAAAATCATTGCCCTTGTCGTCCACAACAATAAACGCCGGGAAGTCTTGCACTTCGATTTTCCAAATCGCTTCCATGCCCAGTTCGGGGTATTCGATCACTTCGACTTTTTTGATGGATTTTTCGGCCAGGCTGGCTGCTGCCCCGCCGATGGAGCCCAAATAAAACCCACCATGCTTTTTGCATGCGTCCGTCACGGCCTTGGAACGGTTGCCTTTGGCCAGCATCACCATCGACCCGCCGTGGGCTTGCAGTTCATCCACATAACTATCCATGCGCCCGGCTGTGGTCGGCCCGAACGAGCCCGACGCATAACCCGTGGGCGTTTTTGCCGGGCCTGCATAATACACTGGGTGGTTTTTCATGTAGTCGGGCAGGCCAAGCCCTGCATCAATGCGCTCTTTCAGTTTGGCATGCGCAATGTCACGCGCCACCACCATGGGCCCACTCAGTGACACGCGCGTTTTGATCGGGTACTGCGACAATGTTTGCCTGATCTCGGCCATGGGTCGGTTGAGATCAATTTTCACCACGTCGCTGGATAATTTTTCTTCGCGCACTTCGGGTAGGTATTGCGCCGGGTTGGTTTCCAGTTGCTCCAGGTACACGCCGTCTTTGCTGATTTTACCCAACATTTGCCGGTCGGCCGAACACGATACGCCAATACCCACGGGGCACGAGGCCCCGTGGCGCGGCAGGCGGATCACGCGCACATCGTGGCAATAATACTTGCCGCCAAACTGCGCACCGATGCCCATGCCGCGCGTCATGGCCAGCACTTCCTGCTCCATCGCCACGTCGCGGAACGCCTGGCCGTGGTTGCCGCCTGTTGTGGGCAGGTTATCGAGATAGCGTGCTGAGGCGAGCTTGACGGTTTTCAGCGTCATTTCCGCCGACGTGCCGCCGATGACAATGGCTAAGTGATAGGGCGGGCAGGCCGACGTGCCGATGTGGCGAATTTCTTCGTCCAGAAATTTTTTAATCCCCGCCGGGTTCAGCAACGATTTAGTTTTTTGGAATAAAAATGTTTTATTGGCCGAGCCGCCACCCTTGGCCATGAACATAAATTTGTAGGTATCCCCCGGCACGGCATACAGGTCGATTTGTGCGGGTAAATTATTGCCAGTATTTTTTTCGTCAAACAATGAGGTCGGCGTCATCTGCGAATAACGTAAGTTGAGTTTGTTGTAGGCTTCAGCCACGCCCTCAGAAATGGCTGCTGCGTCGTCGCCCTCGGTGAAAATGTTCTGACCCTTCTTGCCCATAATAATCGCCGTGCCGGTGTCTTGGCACATGGGCAGCACAAAGCCCGCCGAGATGTTGGCGTTTTTCATCAACTCCAAGGCCACAAACCGATCATTGGGCGAGGCTTCGGGGTCATCCATGATCGCGCGCAGCTGTTTCAGGTGCCCGGGGCGCAACAAGTGCGAGACATCGCGGAAGGCTTCTGCGGTCAGGCCCGTGATCGCGGCAGCCGACACCGTGACCAGTTTTTGATTCTTGAATGTCTCAAGCGCCACACCTTCGCTTGAAAGCTTGCGATAGGGCGTGGTGTCGGGGCCAAGCGGAAAAATTTCAGAAAATGCAGCGTCGAGCATGTGTGGCATTCCATCTAAGGTGTTTTCGTTATTACCCTCACCGCCTCGCTTTGCTCAGCACCCTCTCCCCCAAGGGGCGAGGGTTAA
>JANLSL010000505.1:0-1910 GCA_031362385.1 Alphaproteobacteria bacterium
CGCGATGGAGTGGAAAACCGGCGTTGAAGGTTCGGTCACCGGTAAACCTTTGTCGTCGTCAATTTTTACCAAGAAACTGCGGGTTGATCCCGTCACGGCTGAGCAGACATTCTTGTACAGCGCCTTGCCGCACCATGCGCCGCCGAAAGTGATGCCTGGAAAATTCGCCCATCCAATGATCGAAGAAATATTTGTGCTCTCGGGTGAGTATGTGTTTGGCGATGTGGGCAAGATGGGCGCTGGCGGTTATTGCTGGTGGCGCGAGAACGAATACCATGGCCCCGCTGGCAGTGAGATTGGGTATAACTTACTGATTCGCGTTCACGGCGGCCCCTTGGTGAATATGTTCTCAAAAGAACCAGCACCGTTCACCACCACGCCGGAACATCGGCCCGCACTGCCAAAAGAACTTTCAAATTACTCCGCACCCTATCCGTTTCAAAACCCTTGGTGATGCCAAACAATGCCCGCACATACTGAAGCCGCAAAGCGCACAACGATTCTGGTCAGGGATATGCAAAAATCCTTGGCCTTCTATCGCGACATTTTAGGGTGGGATGTTTTTTACGAAGGCGATGTGGACGGCGAGGGGGTGGCTCAACTTATGGGTATGCCCTGTCGCGGCGTGAAAATGGTTGTGCTCAATGCGCATGGCTCGCAGTTTGGTAACGTCGGGTTGATGGAAGTGAAAGACGCCGCACCACTGATGGAAAATTTGCCCCCGCCAAAACGCATACGGTATGGCGAGGCGGCGCTGGTCATCAGCACGCAGAACATTCTCGAATTGCACGACAAAATCGCTAAAGCGGGATATGTGGTTATCAACGCACCCGCCAAAATCGGCGTGCCTGGGCGGCCCATGGCGGTGCTGGAAATGTTCGTTCGTGACCCTGATGGTGTTTTGGTCAACCTGACGCAACGAGTTGCAGCCTAAAGCGTTTCTTGTTTCCTGGTGCGTGCCGGGGCACTCTTTCAGCTCGGTTTTTAAAGTGGGGGCTTAAATGAAAATTCGCGATTTCCTGACGGCTGGTTTTTCGACTGTCGTTGCGTGCTCTGTGTTTGTCGCGTTCGATGCCAACGCCCAAAGCATGAAAAAGGGCAAAGGCGGCAGCGAGATTCAGGGTGGCAGCACGGGCGGCACCAAAGACATTGAGAAGTGCGATGCCGGCTTAGGCACGCTGGCCGTTGTCGAACCGCAAGATTACGCCTCGCAGGCGTTGCGTGGATTGGGCTTGCCCAGCCCGACAGGGTTGATCCGGTTGATCATCCAGCAGTCAGGGTGCTTCCAATTGGTCGAGCGCGGTATGGCGATGCAAAACATCATGCAGGAGCGCAATCTTTCCAGCGGCGGCCAGCTTCAGCGCAACTCAAACATGGGCGGCGGCCAAATGGTCACGGCTGATTACATTCTCACCCCTGATGTTGCGTTCTCCCAAAGTGACTCTGGCGGTGCGGGTGCCGCTTTGGGCTTGCTGCCCGGACGGGCAGGGGCCATCGGTGGCCTGCTTGCCGGCGGGATGAAATCAAAGGTCGCGCAAACCAGCATGGTATTGGCCGATACGCGCACCAGCTTGCAAGTCGCAGCTGCCGAAGGCTCGGCTAAGGCTACCGATTTCGCGCTGGGCGGGTTACTGGGCGGTGGCGGAGCCGGGGGTGCCCTTGGCGGATATACCAACACCGCTGAAGGAAAAGTAATCGCCTCAAGTTATGTCGACAACTGGAACAATATCGTGCGCTCGATCCGCGGCAGAATTACACCTGCCACCGCAGCAGCAGCGACTGCTCCTCAAGCGGGAGCTGGCTTCCAAGCGGGAGATGTGTTGGTACCCAAAATCAAAGGTATCAAAATGTATGCTGCGCCCGATAAAGCCTCGAAGGTTGTTTCGGGTGATTCAGCCGAGTTCGTTTAT
>JANLSL010000517.1:0-6579 GCA_031362385.1 Alphaproteobacteria bacterium
ATGCCCCGACGCTGCTTTATCTGCATGGCGCGGGCGGATCAGGCAACGTTGTGGCGTTCGCAGAAAGTTTAGCCGATCAGTTCGATGTGATTCTGCCAGATCACCCCGGATTTGGTGAGTCTGATCTGCCGCCCTGGCTCGATAACATTCATGACGCCGCATACTTTTACCTCGATCTTCTCAAGGCGCTGAACCTGCGCGATGTGCATGTGGTAGGGTCATCACTCGGCGGCTGGCTGGCCCTTGAGATCGCCGTACGCTCCACCGAACGGATCAGGAGCTTGGTCTTGTCGGGTGCGGCGGGGCTCAATAGCAAAGAAGCGCGGCGCGGTGATATTTTTATGTGGGAGCCGCCCCAGCGTATTCGTAACATGATTGTTGACCAGGCCCTGGCTGAAAAACTTCTCAGTATTAAACCCACCGAAGAGCAAGCCGACATTGCAGTGAAGAATGAATTCGCCACCGCGCGTCTTGCGTGGGAGCCCCGCTTTTTTGATCCGCACTTGCACAAATGGCTACATCGGATTGACGTGCCAGTTCAAATTGTGTGGGGCGATGCCGATAAAGTATTCCCCCTGCCCTTTGGCGAGAACCTACACCGACATCTTCCAGGTTCGGCACTCACCGTTATTTCGAAGTGTGGGCATTTACCGCACGTCGAACACCCGGAACGATTCAAGAGCATTATCACCGGCTTTATCGAACGCCTCGCAGCCACAGGAGCAGCAGCATGAAATTCACACTGTTTCATCTGATGCCATACGCCGACCTCGATTTGGAAGCCGCCAAGGAGTACCCGACAGCATGGCTGCAAACGCCCAACACGTTCTACGACGCGGAAAAAGGTGCAGCCCTGTATGACCGCTACCTCGGCGAATTAGAGCGTGGTGAAGAACTGGGCTTTGACGGTATTGCTGTTAACGAGCATCATTCAACTGCGTATGGTATGATGCCCTCGCCCATCGTGACAGCATCGGCGCTGGCGCGGCGCACCAAACATGTAAAGATTGCCATTCTTGGCAGTGCGCTTCCCCTGCGCGGCCATCCCCTCACCTTGGCCGAAGAGCATGCGATGATCGATACCATCACGCGCGGCCGCCTGATCACTGGCATGGTCCGAGGCATCGGCGCGGAATACCATGTCTGGGGTGTAAACCCCGTTTTCAGTCACGAGCGTTTTCATGAAGCGCACGACCTGATTATCCAAGCCTGGACACAGCCCGGCATTACGAGCTTTCACGGCAAGCACTATAACCACGAGTACGTCAACCTGTGGCCACGCCCCTACCAAAAACCTCATCCTCCAATTTGGATTCCCAGCCAAGGATCACGCGAAACTATTGAATGGGCGGCAGATCCCAAGCGGAAATATGTGTACCTGCAAACTTTCAGCCCGATTAAAGCGGTGCAGAAGTACCTGAAGATGTACCGCGATCAGTGTGAGAAGTATGGCTACACCTGTCGCGATGACCAACTCGGGTGGGCGGTGCCAATTTATGTGGCTGAGACTGACGAAATTGCGCGCAAAGAAGCCAAAGTTCACTACGAAAACTTCAGAAACAGATTCCTCAAAATGCCTATCGAGATGTTGCTGCCCCCAGGGTACTCGTCGATTGAATCGATGAAAGGGGTGGCGGCCACCAAGGCTCAAATTGTCGGCGACATCACGATGGAACTGAGCATTGATATGGGCATGTTCATCTGCGGATCAGCTGAGACCGTGCGCCAGAAGCTCGAACACTGTTGGTCAGAGATGCGTTTTGAGCACCTTCTTTCCATGCTTCAATTCGGCACCCTGCCCGCCGATCTGACCAAAAAAAGCACCGACTTATTTGCCAGCGAAGTCATGCCAAAGCTGCGCCAGGCAAGTGCTGGCACAGCCTTGGCTGCCGCGTAGGATGATTAGAACTGAAAGCCGACGCCTGCGGTTACAACATGGCCCATGCGATCAGTACGGCCAAACTCGGCGGTGTAGCCTACATGCCACAGTGCCTTGCCCACAAGGCCTTGCAGCCCAGCGCCCAAAGACAAGAAATCGTGCTTGGTATTTGGCACCGTAACTGATTGCGTCGCCATAGCCGCTGTCGCGCTGTTGAGTTTTAATGCTACCTCGCGTGGCTCATCACGATTTTGAAGGTTGTATGAGGCTTGGAGGGTTGGCATCACGCCTTGATATTCAAATGACGCCTCGGCCCCTAGTCCAATCACGCTTGAATAAGCCGAATGCTGAGGAACTGCGAGATTGCCACCCGCCGCGCCAGTTTCAGTAAACGTATCGTAGATCACTTTCGTATAGGTATAGTGCGCAACCGGGCCAATTTTGGCATTGCCCCAATTCATTATGTAACCTGCTTCGACAAGCGCTGTATCGCTGCGCGCATCAGTCGCACCGCTGGCAGTAAGGCCATAAGCCGCGGGACGTGTAATGCGGTCAACATCAATATCACCGCGGGCGTAGCTGCCATCGACGAACAGGCCGCCCAGATTATACCTCAGCGTTGCGCCGTAACTGTATCCTTTAGCCTTGGCTGAATACCCGGGATCTGCTTTCGCATCGTGATCGCCATACCCGAGAATCAGGCCAACAGAAAACGACTCACTCACGCCATAATCAACGCCTAGCGTGCCATGAAAGCCATCAGTTTTAGCTTTGACACCGGGTAACGTGAAATCATCCCAATCATTTTTAGCATATACGCCTGACACCCACCCAGAAAAACCGGGTTGAGCCCATCCTGCGCGGCGCACTGCACTTAAGTGAGCAGCGACGTTGGTAGAGTTTGCATCGGCGACTGCCAGCCCTGCTTGGCTGAGAGTGGCCAACATCACTGGGCCACCGCGAACCATCGCAGCATAGTACTCAGGGTCAACATAGGTCGGCAGCGAGAGACGATAAATCATGACATGGGCATCGCTATCCACAGCTTGCGAGCAGTCTTGATTATTCACGCGGCAGGTTGTCGAAAGAAAATCGTTGTCGTTGCCTACAAAAAGAAAGAAGTCCTGCGGGGTATTCTCTTCTAACACTGGCGCAAGTGCCATGCCTTCCCACTTTTCTCCAAGTGTCAGACGTGTTGGGGTGATATTGTTAAGATTAGAGCCAAACTTAGCCAACTGCGTCGCATTGAGCATATTGACGAGCTCAGCCTGTTGCACCGGCCGAATAGTCGAGTTCAGCACGCCACCGGGCGAGAGTGGCGTATTCGTGGTTTCAAATGTGGATCCGGCTATGTTTGTTGCGCCCGCAGTATCAATCAACAACACACTCTTGAATACCGGGTTTAAGTTGGCTTGACCCAGCCCATTGCCATCGCGAGACAGAACCAGAAATTGATTGTCGTTCAGCGCCAAGATTTCAGACTGTGCTGCTGTGCGGTTTGGATTTCCGCCGCCGCCATCTTGGGTCAAGGTTGGAAGCTGCAACACATATGTTGCCACTGGCGCAGTTGGCGTTTTGGAGCCTGTGATATCGTAGATCATCAATCGTGTATTGAGTCGTGTTTGTTGGCTTCCGGTCGAATCTTGAATCGTTGCACTTTGCGCTAACGTCACCAACTTTTTGCCGTCTGGCGTAATTGCTAGTCCCTCAAGGCCCTGATTAGGCCGCCGGCCCGTAGCGGGATCGACCAGAGAACTATATGAAAGCTGGCCTGTCGTATCACGTGGTAATAGCGCTGCAGGTGGGCGAATCACCCCTTGCAAACGGCCCGTGGCATCGAAGTAGTAGACGTTGTCGCCATATTCGTCAGAAACGTAGAATGACTTGTCGCGCAGAAAGCGCACCCCTTCAGCATCAAGACTAATTTTGCCTGCTGCTGCGCCGACAGATTGGCCTGGTAATTGAATACCATTTTGCGTGATCACGCTAGCTGAGCCCGTGCCCGGATCAAAACCGGTAGTTACGTTGCCGTTAAAGTCACGCAAGAAGAACCCGCCCGTTTGGGTCAAAGTCAGTTGATTTTGCGACGACGTTGCGACGGGTAAATTGGCAGTTCCGGTATATGGAGTGAATGACATAGAGAATGTATTGAGCCGTGCCGCATAGTCGCTGAATGTGACAGCGCCGACGCCATTCGGGCCACGGTCTGGCAATCCAAACAAGGTTCCGGTGTAACCGGTAGCTGTTTTACGCCAAGTGCTGAGATCAATATCCATCCCGGAAAAAGCGCCAAAGGTGTCGTTATTGAAATCTCGCGTGCCCGCCGCAATCCTGCCCATGCCGAGGATTCCTTGGTTCACAAATGTTTGACCGCCAAGTGTTGCTTGTGTGGAGCCTGCGACATTAATGATGTTCGGCGTGCGGTATTGAACAGGAGATGTCTGTGCGTATGCGATGTGCACCGATAAAGCTGTCGTCGCGGCAAATACTAAAGTGCCAATTCCAACTCGCAACATATAAAACTCCAACCAGATAAGCAAAAAGTCAGGTGGAGTTCTAGATCGCGACCAAGACTGTTTATTGTCAGTTTTATGACGAAGCCGTTACGCTTGAGATCTGAGGGCAGGTTTGCACGTGAAACGAATACTTGTTCTAACCTGCTAGGTCAGCCCAAGTCTTTTCCCAGGTTTGGACATTCGTCGGCGCAAGTTCAGGGCGTTGAATGACACGCGCCATAATCTGGGTTATCTCATCGGATGCTGCAAGGTTTCGTAATTTCCCATACAGAGCCCGCCACAAAGTAAATTTCTTTTGCGCAAAGTATGTAAGCATCAAGAACATATATGTCGTTGAGCGAATCGTAGCAGAATCGAGATGATCGGCTAGCCCGATCATCTCGGTATCATCAACATGACGCCAGAAATTTGAAAGGCTGTGAAAGCCAAATGTTGGCCCGGCCGGGGCACCCCATTCGTATGAAAATTGTTGGGCAAGGCTTTCTGGCGCAAAACGTATACCGTAGTTTTGAACTAACCTTTCGTGGTTAACTCGGCAGATGAGGTCATCTTCTGGGAAGTTTTCGATGAATTTGAAATCTGCGCTATGCGTTGCGCGGAGTAATTTTGTTGAACGCAATGAAAAGCCGCCATTGCCAACATTTTTTCCGTCAGTGTGGTGTGGCCAAACCGCCCCACAATAATCGTAATCTAAGAACGTGGGGTTCCATGCGCTAGGGTCAACAACATAGCCATCCCATTGCACAACCAAAACAAATGGCGTTTTGATATATTGAGCAAGACTTTTTATGATGAATTGGCTGTAATCGTTTTTCGAGCGTAAGCGTTTTATCGAAATTGTTTTAAAGGAGCCCGAAATAGTAGCGTCAGTAAACAAGAGTGCATCGCCAAAGCAGCACTGCTTCATCGAAAGCTCTAAGGCGCGGGCCGCCAAATGCGGCGTGGTGCAATCTGCTGCACAAAGCGTGATTTGGCTGAGGTCAAGCAACATGAGAGATGGCGGTCTTTTCGAGCTTAGAATGGTTTCATGATGAGTTGAGATAAATGCGCTGCAGCTGTGGAAATGACGCCGCTCCAGTCGCCCGCTATATTTTGCCGCATAAGTTTGGCGCTGGGATACCATGGGCTATCGTTACGCCCCAGCAACCAGCGAAAATCAGGCGCGAGCGGCAGCAAAATCCATACTGGCTTTGCCATTGCTCCGGCAAGGTGCGCGATAGAAGTATCGACCGAGACCACCACATCCATTGACTGTATATAGGCTGCGGTATCGGCGAAGTCACGGCTTGCAAGGTCGATCATGCGAAGCCGCTGCAGCGAAGAGCTTTCTGATCGATCATTCGCGTTAATTTCGTTTTGTAAACAATGAAACTCGGCATCAAGCGCCAGCAAGGGTGCTAGCTGGTGCAACGCGATACTGCGGTTTTTGTTGTTCAAGTGCGTCTTACGACCCGACCACGCCAGGCCCACCCGCAAGCGTTGGCGTTGACCCATCCGGTTACGCCATTGCTCTATTCTTTCGTCTGATGGATGGACATAAGGCGTATTATTAGGAATCGTTCCCAGCGTTGTGTGCAACGCCAGCGGCAAGCTAAGCAAGGGACAGTGAACATCGAAGCATGGTATTGGGTCACCGGGGGCAAGCAATGTGCACTTCAAGTTCGATGAGCGCATCAACGCAATGAGTTCAGGCTGGGCAATGAATAGAACTTCAGCACCTTGCTCTGCCAAAAGCGGCAGGTAGCGACAAAACTGTAGCGTATCGCCAAAGCCTTGCTCGGCATGAATCAAAATGACTTTGCCCGCAATTGAGAAATCGCCCAGCCACAGCGGCTGAGGGAAATTCCGTGGCGCATGGCCAAACGTTGAGGCCTTCCAGCGCCATTCGTATAACTTCCATCCGGTGTCGAAGTCACCAGCCAGCAGGCTGGCCATCGCCTTGGCCCAGTGGGCATCTGCATAAGTGGGATTCTTCGCAATCGCCGTATCATAATTATGAATTGCTGCTTTAGTTTGATTTTGACTCATGAAGGCACGGCCAAGATTGAAGTAGCCAGGCGCGTGGTCAGGTTGCATATCAATCGCAATCTTGTACCCAGCGATTGCTTCATCACGCCGCCCCAGTTTCAAAAGCATATTCGCGCGATTATTGATGGCTTCGATACAGTCTGGCTTGAGAGCAAG
>JANLSL010000382.1:0-17294 GCA_031362385.1 Alphaproteobacteria bacterium
TGGCGAAGCCCAACTGCTTGCGCTGTTCGGTCCGGTTGATCGATAACGACTTGAATAGGTTTTCCACCCTCAAGTCTTCAGGTTGCCGACCATCAAGGATGGCCTCTGTGATGTCGGGAGCGCGATACGCGAGTG
Source organism: Alphaproteobacteria bacterium (assembly GCA_031362385.1). Lineage (GTDB taxonomy): Bacteria > Pseudomonadota > Alphaproteobacteria > Rhodospirillales > Rhodospirillaceae. The sequence continues at coordinate 136 of JANLSL010000382.1, forward strand.
GAAGGATCTGGCCCACATAAGTGCAGTGCACTGATTCCTGCTTTGCTATAGCAGTGATAGAGGAGCCCGCGCGGATCTGCTGATCCCATTTATGGGCACGAACCAGTGCCTTGATCATTCCGGCGTTGATCCGAGGCGCCTGCGGGTCAAGCGAGAATTCGCTGATCAGCACCTTGCCGGGTCGACCGCCACGTTTGAGTCGAATAGCAACCTTAAGGATTATCGAGCTGGACCGCCTTATCAAAGGCCCCACACCACCTTCATTTCCATGGCAAATAACTCGAGTTTCCTGAGATTTGCCGGAAGCAGTCGGCATTGCGCCTCGCCTGATTCCGGCTTCATACCGACGAGCTGGCTATAAGCGTACATGTTGCGCAGCGCATTCAGCGACCACGGCGGGAAGGCATCTTTTTTCATCGCCGCCCAGCGTTCGAGATCATTGCCGACATACTTCACTGGCTTGCCCAGAACCCTTGTGTAGATTTCAGCCACCCGGTCTCCGGACAGCGTTTCGGGTCCAAACACGCGGAACTCTCCCTGAGCGTTCGTTAAGACAGACTCAGCCATCGCATAGCCGACATCGCGCGTATCGATGCGATTAACGCCAACATCACCGATCGGCGCCGTGAACAGCCCCTTGTCCAGGATATCGAGCTTGAGACCAGCATCAGACTGCATGAAACCGGCGGACCTAATCACCGCCCATTTCATACCTGAAGCCCAGATCGCCGCCTCAATCGCTAACTTGCTTTTGTAGAATGGAATACTTTCGCTCCATGGCCCCTGAACCAAGGAAAGAAAATCAAACTTTTTCACCCCCGCCCGCTTTGCCGCAGCGACGACCGGGAGCCCACGCGCTTGTTCATCTGAATGCACGCCCGTGATCAGGATCACCGTATCGACGTCTTTGAATGCAAGCTAGATGTCGCCTGGCGAATCGAGGTCCCCGACAAACGCCTCGACCTTGGGGGAGAGTGCGGTAACTTTCTCCGGCGCCCGTGTAAACACGCGCACGGATCGTCCGTTCTCCACCAAGCGCTTAACCGCAACCGACCCAACTTTGCCCGTTCCGCCGAAGACCAATGTAACCATAGCCGCCTCACTATTCATAAACTGCTATTGAGTTACACTAGTCCTGACATTTCACGATTAAATTTTTAAGTAAAAAGAATAAACCGCGCCCACTCTACTCTTGATTATCGCGTCACCGTCACTGAAGCTGTTTCAAGACGCTGGTCGGCTGTACGTGGCGGATCTGGGATGGTCATGCCCTTGGCCACGGCGGGACGGGCCGACATCACCTCAAACCAGCGCGCGAGTGCAGGAAATAATGCAAGGTCGACACCCGACCACTCGTGCTGTGCGACCCAGGGGTAGGTTGCGATATCGGCGATGGAGTAATCGCCCGCAAGGTAAGGCGCATCAGCAAGGCGTGTATCCATAACACCATAGAGGCGTTTTACTTCGTTGGTGTAGCGCGCAATGACGGCGGGAATTTTTTCGGGGAAATAGCGGTAGAAAACATTGGCCTGGCCTTGCATCGGGCCAACGCCGCTCATCTGAAACATCAGCCATTGCAGCACCACGCTGCGTTTATGTTTATCGGTGGGCAATAGTGCGCCTGCTTTTTCAGCGAGGTAAATCAGAATCGCCCCAGATTCAAAGACGGCGAAGTTATTTTCGCTGCGGTCAACAATGGCAGGCACACGCCCGTTGGGATTGATTCTTAGAAACCAGGGTTGCTTTTGTTGCTGCTCCTTCAGCACGACCCGATGCACCTCGTAGGCCAGCCCTAATTCCTCAAGAGCGATGGAGACTTTGTGCCCATTGGGTGTGGCCCATGTATAGAGGTCGATCATGTCTCAAACTTGAATGTCGAAGGTGTAGCCAAAGTTTTTGATGATGTTTTTCTTGTCAAGATCACCGCCCGCGCATTCGCCATCGGCCCCCTGCTCTTCCAGGTTCGTATTCGTCTCATTGGTACAAATACACACAAAATTCGTCTGCTCTTCGATTGGAAACGGCACTTCGTGCCACACACCAACATCCATCACCAACCCGCCTGAGCCATCGAAGTAAAACGCGGTGACATTGTCTGGATCAGGCAGATCAGCAGCCGCTGAATTGATCGAACCATCCGAGCGCATCCGCGTCGGCTTACCCAAGACCATATAGAAGGGGTGCCCCTTGAGAGGGATAAACGTTTGGGTATGTTTCGTGTGGTATTCCATCCACCGCACCTGAAGTGGGCGCTGTGTAAATGTCACGAGATTGAGGCAGAGGTCATCGTTGCCATGGAACGCGGCGGGTTGAAGGACACGCACCTCCTTGCCATAAAAATTGATCTTATCGCGTTCTGGGCCATCAGGCTCACCGATCAGCCAGCCGTATCCCCGCAATGCTTCTGGGGTGGCAACAACGGGCTTAAGAATGCGGTTCGGAGTTGAGGTCATGCTCCTCAAGCGCCCTTATACGCATTGAGTTTTAAGCGTTCGCGCGCCTCGGCGGGTCCGACGACACGCGCACCGAGGCTTTCAGTTATTGCCGCGGCCTTACGTACGAGATCACCATTTGTCGCGAGCTGGCCTTTACCGAGGTACAGGTTGTCCTCAAGGCCAACCCGAACATGGCCCCCCAGTAAAATAGCCTGCGCCACCATGGGAAATTCGGCACGTGAAATACCAAAAGCTGCCCAGTGTGCGCCCTGGGGCAGCATATTGCGCAAGGCGATCATCGATTCTGGCGTGGCTGGCGCGCCACCGGCAATACCAAGGCAAATCTGGAACATCGGTGGACTTTCAATCAGGCCAGCGTTCACCAAATTTAAGGCGTTGATCATCTGCCCCATGTCGAAGATTTCGAGTTCGGGCTTAACGCCCAGATCACGCGCCCGTGTGGCCATCCAGCGCAAATCCGCCGGGCGATTGACCACAACCGTGTCCTCGCCAAAGTTCATGGAACCGCAATCAACCGTGCAAATTTCAGGGCGCAGTTCCTCGATATGACGAAAGCGGACATCTGCGGCCACTAAATCGGTGTCAGGCCCGTAGGCCATCGGGTCCAAACTATTAAGGTGTAACTGCCCACCCATCCCGACTGTAAGATTGAGCACAACATCGGTGCCTGAGGCGCGGATCAGTTTCACGGCTTCACGAAAATGGGCAGGGTCGCGACCACCCTTGCCAGTGTGAGGATCGCGCACATGAATATGCACGATGGCCGCCCCAGCTTTGGCCGCCTCCACAGCCGCCGCCGCAATCTGTGCAGGCGTCACGGGCACGTGTGGGCTGCGGCCAACTGTGTCGCCCGCCCCCGTCACCGCGCATGTAATAATAACGTCGTGATTCATAAGTCAGCCCCTCACAACTATACTAAGCGCGTTGCAAAAAATCTCATGCTATCGTTATCACAAATGACCGAGAATCGGGCGGGGTCTATCCGCGAGATGAAATCGCGCCCTCGGCATCGTCACATCATCGAAGCGACTTTGTTCCCTTCTAGCGCGCAATACCCTTGAGAAATCCGTTGAGCAGCGGTTTTTAATCTTGGGATATACTGCTCGATGATTTGAGATCGCTTTATCGCTGACTTGATATAGCGCATGACAAGGCCGCCGATCGCAAAGCCATTAACAATCACCGGGACCCCAACATTGCCTTCTCGGTACTGAGCGTATTCCAAAATACTCCAACCATCCGCGCGAATTCGCTCAAGAACAATGTCAAGCGCTGGGCGATTGCGCGCTAGAAATTGCTTTTCATCTGGTGATTGCTTGCATAACTCGATCAATGCTTCGCGCTCGCTCTCTGCGCAGAATGCTAAGAAGCACAGGCCCGTGGTTGTGTGCAGCAGTGGCGCGGTAAATCCCGGAACATATCGTGTCAGCGTTAATGACGTGTCATGATCTGTCGTCACGCGCGTCATCATCTGATCGGCACGCGGGGTAGAAAGGCACAAAGGCCAGAGAAGTTCACGGCCAAGTTGGGAAATAATCGGTGCGGCCACTTGTTCAACCCAAAGCTCGTCGCGAAAGCCGAGCGCTAATTGTTGAACAAGGGCGGTGAGGCTATAAGTTGCCACCGCATTATCGCGGCGCAAATAACCGTCCACGACCAACGTCTCAAGCAAACGGTGGGCGGTACCGCGCGGAATTTTAAGTTCACGAGCGACTTCAGAGATTGTTGAACTTCCGCTATGATTAATCATGGCGAGGGCACGCAAACCCTTTCGCAATGATCGTACCTCCTGACGCGGGTCCATCGGTCAGCCTTGCGTTGATATCCTTCAATTGGCAGTGACACTTGCCCAAGACGAGCCAGTTGAGCACTGCGATCTATCATGCGCCCGATATGCGGACACATTAATTACTGCCGCAACGGCATGTTATTTGCGCTAGATGTAAGGAAAACACATTTATTGCAATAGGTTATAAAGCCGCCTGCTTTTCGGGCGAATCTTGTCGATGACTAGTCGGGCACAGACTCTTGGCTCAAGGTGACAGCTGATCAAAAGGCAAAACTTAGGAGAGTGTCGGATGGATATGACGCGACGTGGGGCGATTTTAGCAACTGGTAGTGCCGCAATGGTGCCGCGTCTAGCACAAGGAGCACGCGAGACCGAAAACGCGGATGTAATCATCCTCGGTGCCGGCCTTGCAGGCCTCAACGCCGCGCTGACTTTGGCCGAGGCCGGGAAAAAGGTCATCGTATTGGAAGGCCGAAAGCGAGTTGGGGGGCGAGTACTGAGCTTGCGCAAAATACCCGGCAACCCTGAGGCAGGCGCCAACAGCTGGTTTGACGGCTACGCACGCCTGATGGACCTCAGCCGGAAACTAGGCATCAAGACTTACGATAATGCCTTGCGCCGCATTGCAAACAGCACGGCAATTGTCATCGGCGATCGCACGATTAAGGCACAAGATTGGCCAACCTCGGCGGCCAATTCACTGGCAGCGCCTTATCGCAACCTTCCACCGTTTGCGCTACTGAATGGCCTCATTAAGTCAAAAAATCCTCTCAAGGCCGTGGACGATTGGACGTCTCTAGACGCTGCGAGTGATGTGTCAGTCCACGACGCCCTCAAAAGCTGGGGGCTTGATGAGCCAACCATCCGGATGATCCACGACATTAACCCACAGTACGGATCATCGTCGCACGAACTATCGATTTTCATGTGGTACTTCATCGAAGCGTGGATTCGTCGACTGATCGAGTTTGGCAGCGCCGAATACATCGCCATCGGTGGCAACATGACAATCCCGGAACGCATGGCCGAACGCGTCGGCAGCGACGTCCGCCTCTCGAAAGAAGTCGTTCAAATTGATGATGGCGGCAAAGGCGTTGAGGTCCGCTGCAGCGATGGCTCGCGTTATCAAGGGCAACATGTCATATGCGCGCTGCCTGTGCCGCCGATGCGACGCATTGCGTTTTCCTCTCCGCTATCGCCGCTCAAGCGCGAGGCCCTGCTGGCGACGCCTCAAATGAAAATTACGCAAGTCCATTTGGTTGCTGAGAAGCCCTATTGGGAGAAAGATGGGCTTCCCGTTGGAATGTGGACGGACGGCGGCCTGGGGCAAATTCAGGCCTTGCGCTGTGGCGATGACCCTAAAGCCGTTTCAAGCCTGATCGCCTGGGGGCGCGGCTTCGGTGCAGAATACTTTGACAGTTTGGGCGAAGAAAGTGCTGGAAAGTTTGTTCTTTCGGAGATGGCCCGATTGCGCCCTGCGAGCAAGGGCCTGCTGAAAGTGATGGGCTTCAAGTCGTGGCAGTTTGATCCGTACTCTGGCGGTGATTGGGTGGTGTGGCGGCCCGGCCAGATGCAGCGCTATATCGTCCCCCTCGCTGCACCGCATGGCTTGATTCACTTCTGCGGTGAACACACAAGTTCCATGGAACGCGGCATGGAGGCCGCGTTAGAAACGGGCGAACGCGCCGCCATCGAGATTTTACAGCTATAGAATGACTTGGCTGATCTAGGCCGACTACTTGCCAAGCAGCGCCTCCCACGACGCAGCAAACGGCGCGAATAATTTGCGCTCGTCGGCGCTCATGGCTGAGAACGCTTCATCAAGCGTTGCATACTTTTGGCCGACATAAGCGGATGTGAGATATCCGGTTTTTCCCGGCCAGTCCGCTTTGGGCAGTTGCGGGCGGGTGACAGTCGTCACGCTCTGTGCCGGTAGAAATCCAGGCTTGGCCCGCCCTGCCTTCCAAGGGCGCAGCTGCGATAGTTCGATCAGCGCTTCCGGGGCCGATCCTTCGCGTGTGATTTTTATGTCAAAATTTTCCTCAATCATTGTCTGTCCATCAAAGTCAGGGACAGCACGCACATAACCACGATAGGATGCCACAGCACCCTTGGCGTTGACCTCTTGAGTCAAAATGCCGGCTTGATCAAGCGAGTTGACGCCGAGGAAAGGGCCTGTAATTTTTGGCGCTGCACCGGGTTCTTTTGACGAAGACGCGACAATCTGTTCCGCGTAGGGCAGTTCATAATTGCCGTTCGCGAGTTTTTTGACTTTCATTGCACTGATAACAACGCGGCTAGAGGCAGCTTCTGCTTTTCCATCAATAACTGCATACTCTGTAGCGCGCAGCAGCCAAAATACCGCAGCGCCATCGGGCCGAGCTTGCACCGCAAAAAACTGCTTCAACAGGGTTGAAGGCTCGGTAGTTGCCGCGAGTGCCCCTTGCACTTGCCCTGCGGCGATTAGCCCCGCCATCATGCCCAGTGCAGCGCAGCGGCTTCGATAAAATATGTCATTGCGATTCATGATTTACTCCTGACTTATTTCAGCACCCAATAGCTATGCCGTTATTATAGCTTTGGTTTGCGCTCCCGCTTGTAAACATCCCACGAGGACTCCATCGGTACGTTAAAATCTGTGGGTGGCTTTAGAAACTCTGGGTAACGTTTCGCCGTATAAGAAATAATATGCTCAGGGACGTCTTCTAGGCGGCCGAGCTTCTTGGTCGCGCTGCGATAAAAGAGCTGGCCTGGCTTACCGCCCATAATCATCCAGGGAAGCCAAGGCGCGATCCGGGTCCATGCGCCCGTGATCGCGATGTTTGTTGTCTTAGTGTCCAGCGCTTGAGTTGCGCTGCCCGTAAGCACAAAGAATTCGGCAACGCCCATCATCTTGCCTGTTGATTCCCTCGGCCATACTTTTGGGTCGAGGCGATTGGGAACATAGCCACGTGCATCATTAAAAATGGAAATGGTGTCGCCCGCAATGGCATACGGAAACCCGTAAGGGCGGTTGGGGTCGTCGGCATGTGCAAAGTTTGGATTTCCAATCGTTACCCCATTCTTTGCCGCTGCTGTGTAATCAGGAAGTTGTGGCTTGAGCGTCATATTCACTGATGCATTGTGAATGTGCATGACGTCGCACTTTTCGTTTGTATACGGGTTCGTCCACTGCTCGATGATTTCGCCGGATTTTAGGTCTTTGTAATAGCCAACTTCTTTGTAGGCACTTTGATACGTACCGTCGGGCTGCGCTTTCGTCCAACCACAGCCAAAGCCCTCGAACCCAAACAGTGGCTCAATGATTTGATCGGGCATAACGCCGAACGCGTGGCCTGAATACCAGCCATAAACCGGCTCGCCCGCAAGGCTTGAGTTCATTTTTACATAAAGCTTCAGCATCTCAGCAGGGTTGTTGAAATCAAAGCGAGGCATAGTTGGGCTGACCGCAGCTGCGGCAGACTGAATTAGGTTTGGAACAAGCAAAGCGCTTGAGGCTGTCATTCCAGCGCCGATCACGACTTGTCGCCGCGACGGAGGTGAATCAGAGAATTGTCCAAAAAACATAGTGACCTAGCTCCATGTTATGACTGCGACTAACATCCGTTTTTGCCAGGAATTTGGCGAGAGATCAGCATCTTTTGACCGAGATTCGGGCATCGCAGGAGTTGCGCTCCCCCTCAACCGGCCAAGTGGTCAATAAAAGCGACTATCGACGGGGGTCACGCCCTCGCCGCGAATAAACTTCAGCACCTCAATCTAGGCGATGGTGAACTACATGGGTCAACTCAACGGGCGTGTCGCTCTGGTCACCGGTGCTAATGGAGGTGTTGGCATCTCAGTTGTACAGAAATTTTTGAAAGAAGGCGCACAAGTTGTTGCGCTTGACCTTCAAGATCATGCGCTTGAACCGCTGAACAGCGAGCGCGCGCGGTACCGACGATTGGATGTCACCAATGAACAAGATTGGCACAGTGCGGTTGATTTCAGCTTAACTGAATTTGGCCGTGTCGACATTTTAGTTAACTGCGCCGCTTATCTTAAGCCCGGTGTGAATTTAGAAACGACAACCCTTGAGAACTGGCGCGAGACATTCCGGGTTAATGCCGAGGGCACTTTTTTGGCTTGTCGTCATGCCATCGGAGCGATGAAGAAGAGCGGAGGCGGGTCGATTGTGACCATCGCCTCAGGCGTAGCCGTGCGTGCTTCAACAAAAGCACCTGCCTATGGTGCTTCAAAGGCCGCTGTCATCGCCTTAACAAAATCTGTTGCTCTTCACTGCGCCAACGAGGGCTACAATATACGCGCCAACGTCATTCTGCCTGGAGCCTTGGATACGCCAATGCTAAGACGCAATGTTCAACACTCAGGCCTGAGCACCGAGGACTATCTTGAACGAATCAGAAAGACCCACCCCATTGGCAGGCTTGGCACAGCTGATGATATTGCCAACATGGCATTGTTTCTTGCCTCAGATGCGAGCAGCTTTATGACCGGCGCTGAGGTGTTTGTTGATGGCGGGCAATCAATCTAAGCCGAGAAAAAAGTTACATTCTCAGCGCGCGAGAAAATTCGCAATAAGCTGTGAGGCAACCTCCGGCTGTTCGATAACAAGATAGTGCCCACATTGTTTGAGGACATGAGTTTGGCACCCCTTCAGCAATTTCTGGATGTGCGACATGCCGACGCCGCTTAAAGCTGGCTCGAAAGGAGTCATGTTATCTTCGTCGCCTGCAAGCAAGAGCGTTGGCGCAGTTATTTTTGTGACCAAAGGGCTGAGATCGGTTTTTTCAATCGTCTCCGTGCCTGCAATAAAAGCAGCTGGCGTATTTTTGGCAAAAGCAGCACGCATAGATGCAAGCTGATCTTGTGCGCCTGGGCGCTCATAGAAACTGCGGGCAAAACCGGCAACCGAAGTTAGGTCGGCTACTGCCTCCATCCCGCTATCGCGTGCGGCGCGCTTCCATGTACCGCGCATCATGCGCGCCGCAGAATCGTAACGTGCGAGAAAGCAACTCAGCACGAGGCGATCAATAACTTCAGGATGATGAGCCGCCAGCGCTAGCCCAATCATGGCCCCGAAAGATGTGCCATGGACATGGACGCGTTGATACCCGAGCGCGCGGATAAATTCACAGATTTGCGCGGCATAGCCTTCAATGCCGCCGGGGCGAGGCGCGCCACGGCTTTCCCCATAACCGGGCAAGTCAAAGTCAATGACCTCAAAATCGCGCGCTGCCAGCGGCGTCATTTTCTCGAAGTTACGATGGCCAAATGCTGAGCCATGAATCTGGACAAGCGGAGCGCCGGTGCCTGTCTTTTTGTACCAAATTGTTTCGCCGCCGGGCAGTTGAACGAGGGGCATTAGGTTGCCTTCAATGAATTCGGCATGACGAAATTAGTGTCGTCACATCGCTACTGTTTTCAAGCGACCAAACCGCATCTAAGACTTGGGACGCTCTGCCATCCGGCAAAATGGGCTTAGCCGACGTGCGGAAGAGTTGAGATAGCTGCTCATCGCTTATTCGGTTTGTTGGCGTCCCGAGAAAGGCATCAACATTCGCGCGCTCAGTCGAGCCGTCGGTAAATTTGACTTCTAGCCATGCCCCTTCAAAAGTTTTGCGGCTGGGGTCGGCCACCAAATCAATGCGTGTGCGCAGATCGAGAATTGCTGAGTCTGTATATGCGGGTGCGGCCATCTCAGCGAGCGTGAACTGGCCTCGCAGCCAGGCGGCTGCCGTGCAGAAGCAAGTGTCAAAACGTGCCGTCAGGTCGCTGTTAGGCACGCCAAAGCGCTCCATCCGCTCTTTGCAAATGCTCACAACGATCTCGGCAACACCCAGTGCCATACGCTCGACCTGGCGGCCTCGAGCGCGAGGCAAAATTTCGAGAGCTAATTCGACCGGCGCATGGGTGATCGTCTCGGTTGGGACCGTTTTATACGTTTGGCCAAAAATTCGCCACGTTGAGCCGAGAGAGTCTAGAATTTTCGCAATCTTCTCGGGCTTTTCATCAGAGTGAGTGACAAACATTCCCTTGTCGCCCTCAAATGCCGTCACTGGTGCATCAAGACCCCGTGCCGCTAATTGGAACGCCGTATAGCCAGACCGCGCCGTCGCACCAGTGATATATGAAAGCGTATCGCTGCCAACCGAAACGTAATCGCCAAAAGCCGTGCACATGGCGATACCAATCGCGTTTCGCATCTTCTCGGCATCAAGGCCGGCCAACACCGCGCATGCAGCAGCCGCACCGACGCCACCTGTTAACCCGGCTGGAACATGGCCGCGATAGTAGCCCGTGGGCATTAACATTGTCGCGATCGCCAGCTCTGCTTCCATTCCAAGAGCCAGGGCTGTGAGTACCTCGCGACCACTGTGATGTCCGATTTCCGCCTGTGCTAAAACTGCGGGCAGCACCGCAGACGTTGCGTGCATAAAGCACGGAATATATGTGTCGTGGAAATCGAGCACCTCAAACAACGCGCCATTAACCATGCATGCATTTTCAGGCGCCATTTCAGTCCCCAGCCACAGAGCATGCGCCCCCTTACTTGGTCCACTGCTTTGCGCCCAATCGGCAAGGATTTGAATTGTCTTATGATCAGCTGCGGCAACTGATGCTTTGAGTTGATTGAGGAGCAATCGCTTGGCTTCATGCAACACGCCATCGGGTACTCCCCGCGCACTGAAATCACGCAAGAACGAAACCAGGCGTTCAGAAACTGAGGCGCTCACCTATTTGTTCCATCAAGAGGCCCGCCCTTGGCGACCGGGCCATAAAGCCATTCAAGCAAGCCGGGGGTTTCTTGGTTCACACCGTTGAGTGCACGGATGGCTTCAAACGCCGCATAACCGCGTAGGCCGACTAATGTTGGCCGACCGGCGTAATTACTGGTGTAGATTACATTCACAGGATACGAGTGAATTGCCCTTACATGATTTCTGATGTCGCGTTGATCATCACCTGTTATGAGTCGTTTCATAACCTGCTGCTCTGAGACCACAATATCTATCCAGGCCTGATACTGCTGCTCAATTGGATGCGTTTTAATGGGATAACCCGCTTTACGCTCCGCCTCCATGTCGGGGACATCGAACAAACTAAGACGAACCCGGAGCACACCATTAGTGCTGGCCCAGCGCTGCGCTAATTTGCGTAGATAATTCCGAAAGCCACTTTCATCTCCAGCCTGACGAAAGAATATCGCAAAGCTCGGATGCGGGACTGGGCCTTGCGGAGCCGCAACTTTAGTATGATCAACATAGGTCTGAGCATTCTCGCCAACTGACTTATACGTCGTGCTACGATCAACAATCAGGTCAATGTCTCCAAGCAACTGCGCTTTGACGTCACCATCTGGTGAAGTTCCAAAAGCAGATAAGCCGGCTTCGTCCGCATAACGAACGTCGGACGCCCACATGAGCTGCGCGTCAGCAGCGGCAGCATATTCAATGCCAGATATTGGCTGAAGCGCCTTGGCATCAACACTATCAAATTGATAATGACGATAGTCGTACACGCCTGCGCGGCGGGCAATGGCTGGGCTATGCACATCGCGCCAGTATTTTCGTACCCACTCAAGAGGCAGGTGCGATTTTTTCCAGCCGCACGTTGCCCGCGATATCGTCGCGATGTTTTCAGTTTGGCAAAGATCCGACATGCTGGTGTTTACCTATAGCGATGAAATCAAAGTTTAGGTCCGTGCGCGCAAAACAGGCAATCCGCCTAGCTGAAAAATTTTCATAAATATAGAAACATCGGCAGGCAGGAGACGAATAGGCATTGAGCAAAATCGCTTTACGCTCATTATAGGCTTTTATCATTGCGAAAATGGCCAATGAACCCTTCGAGACACATGAAACGCAATATCAAAAGCCTTGGCTGGTTTATTCGATTTGCTCCACAAACCTCGAAAGCTGGCAGCTTTTATCCAGAGAAAATTGGCTTGCCTCTTATTCGGCACGGCGATGCCGATACTGTCGATTTTTTCTGGGCCGGTGAAGCCCTTGTGATTGAGTCGATCTACGTCAAGGGCAAAGCCAGCGCCCAAGATCCTGATCCGGCTACCGCAGCGCTTGTTCCATTCTTCCGGACGACAGATCTTGATGCCTGCTTGGCGCGCTACCGGGCTGCCGGCCTTCAGGTCATTGGACCTGAAGCGCGTGGCAAGGCGCGGCAGGGGTATGTGTTGGATTGCGATGGGCAATTGATTGGTCTGCGGCAAGTCGCCGCAACGTCGGCATGCGTTTTTGATAGAGAAGCGATGCGACGTACTGTGCGCGGAGAGGCTTTTAACCCTGGCTGCGCGCCGATGCCCAAAGATATTTACGAGGTCGGCTGGGTCACGCGACGAGTCGTGAATGTTGAGAAGATGGCCGCGTTCTACCGGGATGTTGTTGGATTGCCGCAAATTAGAATCGATCATGGTTACGCGCAATTTGACCTTGGGGATAATTCAATTCTGGAGTTGGCGCCAGGTGGGAAAGCTCGCGACCTCCCCACGAACCGTTATGAAACACCCTGCGTTTTCATCCTGCGTGTCTTTGACTCGCTAACGCTCAAAACGGCCCTGAAATCTCAAGGCGTTCGGTTTGTCCATGACCATATCCAGTGGGATCGAGGTCAACTCAGCTATTTTGCCGACCCGGAAAATAATTTGGTTGGAATTGAACAGCGCTACCACCCGGGGCGCTATGCGCCAAAACAAATCGGCTTTCCTGAGGACCTTGAGGCTGAGCGACGTTGGCGCGAGCTTGACGGTCCAGTTCCGGTCTAAAGGAACAGCACCCCATTGATGAGATGGTCGATTCTGACAGTAAAGTGACCTCTATGTAGACGGTTTGCCAGTTTGGCCCCCTTCCATTTACATGAATCTGCAATAACCACCCCAAGCATTTAGATAGTTAAATTCTGCGATCTATATTTCTTTCTCAATTTCGTCGAGGAGGGCCAATGCGTCGCGAACACTCAGCAATATTTGTAGCTCTATGCGCCGTCATTTCGGCAGGTGTGGCACAAGCTCAGAATAGTGGCACAGACTGGGGTGGGGGTTACGTCACGGGTGCAGATTCGGCGACAACTATTCAACTCAACCGCGGCGACGGCGCTAACCTCGACTCGAATAAGCCTGGCGGCCCGACTGCACGTTGCACAGCCTTAGCTGCATTTGCGACAGCCTATGCCAAGCAAACTCCGGCACGGGCTCGATTTGCACAAATCATTGATGCCCCCACTTACGTGACCACAGCAGACATCGTTCCCGCCGAGCGGGATTTGCCGGAGGTGTGCAGAGTATCAGGTGTTGTTGCGCCGGATATTGTTTTTGAAATCAGATTACCAACAACGGCCTGGAACGGGCGGTTTATGCATTACGGCTGCGGCGGAGCGTGTGGCGTGGTCTATCGCACGCAGGCCGAAGAACCCCTCACGCGCGGATATGCGGTCATTACCAGCGATATGGGTCACAGCGGTGCTGCGAATATTCAAGCCTATCGTTGGACTGACATGACGGCGTTGATCGATTTTAGTTATCGCGCCACCCATGTTGTTACGTTGGCAGCGAAGGAAATTGTTGATGAGTACTACGGCAAGCCACCGGATCGATCATACTATATGGGCTGTTCAACCGGCGGCGTCCAAGGGGTGATTGAGGCGCAACGCTACCCTTATGACTTCGATGGAATCTTGGCGGGTGCCCCTGCCTATAGCACGGGGCCCAGCTATCTCGAGTGGGGCGCGCGAGCCAACTTGGATAAGGCCGGGAAACCGATCATGGATCCGGCGAAACTTCCGCTGGTGCGCAAGGCCGTGATGGCCGCCTGCGATGCCCAAGATGGTCTAGCCGACGGTATTCTTCAAAACCCATTGGCGTGCAAATGGGACCCAGCCGAGCTTCAATGCAAAAGCGGAGATAAATCTAATTGCTTAAGCAAAGCAGAAGTTGATGTTGTGCGAAGGATCTACACGGGCCCAACAAATTCTAAGGGAGAAAATTTGTCTTACGGCTACGCAGGCATGACCCGTGGCTCGGAGTATGGGTGGTCACCCTCATTCATCGCGCCTCAAGGCCAACGCGCCACACGAATCATTGATTTTGAGTCTGGCTTCGGCGAGGGCATCTTCCCAAACGTTGGTGCAAATGCCTTGCGTGAATACGACTACGATGCCGATCCGCAACGCGGCAACACCGGCTGGGGCGGCTCGACTTTTCAATGGTTACGTTACGCAATGAACCCTGACATTCGACGGTTCCGTGATAAAGGCGGGAAAATGATCGTCTACCATGGGTGGGACGACAACGAAGTCGCCCCTGGCTCATCAGTAGATTACTACGAAACCACCAGCCAAACGATGGGGGGCCACGCCCCGACACAGGAATTTTTCCGCCTCTTCATGATCCCTGGTATGGCGCACTGTCGGCGTGGGCCAGGCGGCGACGCGGTTGATTTTATTTCGGCACTGGAGAACTGGGTCGAGAAAGGGCAAGCGCCTGACCAAGTGCTGGCCCATCACCTCACGCAAGAGCAAAATTATCTCGGCCTGCCACGGCCAAGATATCCGCTACCTGCTGGCAGCTTTGATCGGACAAGGCCGGTTTATGCCTATCCGGGTGTTGCGTATTGGCCAGGGGTTGGCGACCCTACAAAGGGCGAGAATTGGATCAAATCTCCGCATATTTCAGGCAAAGGATTCTGACGCAATGGATATGGAGAATTTTCTCATTGATGGTCCGATTGGAAAACTTTCAGTTCGCACCAAAGGATTGGCCGCCAACCCAAAGCAAATTATTGTTCTCGTCCAGGGTGCAAACCTGACGGGTCAAACTGGCTATGATTTCTCTTTTCCGGGTGGAAGCGACTATTCCACAATGGACGCCCTGGTCCGCAGCGGTCTAGGCACACTTACATTTTCTATTCGCGGTTATGGGTTGTCCGAGGCCCCCGCAGACCCACTGCACATATCAACGGACGACGCGATAGAAGACCTTGGGGCCGTGATGGGTTGGTTGGCAACACACGGCTATCGGAGGCCCCACCTTCTTGGCTGGTCATGGGGTGGCCGTATTGCAGGCCGATACACGGAACGGAACGCAGCACTCGTGGATCGCCTGATTCTTCTTGATCCAGCTTTTGGGGGTGGCAATAAGATTCCACCAATTCCGCACGACCCTTGGTGGATCAATACGAAAGAAGATTATTTGCGCCGCCTTGAGCCAGAATACACGGATGCAGACGCGCGCGAGGCCTATGCGAACCATGTAATCAAAAATGACCTTAAGGCGCCAAATGGGATCCGGATGGAAAACGCGATGGGCAGCATTGCGATTAATCCAGCCGCAATTTCCCGCCCGACCCTGTTGATCTATGGAAGTGCTGCAGCACGGCAAGACTATATGCAGGGCATTATGCCAAGGGCAGAGTTCTTCGATAAATTAAACACAGACGACAAAACGTTTTCGATCATCCCCGGCGGCGGAGATTACGCACATATCCAGCGGCCTCGCCATCTCTGCTACCAGGCCTTTGCAAATTTTCTGAGTCAGTAAATTTATAAATCATCGCGGAGCGCACGATGCCGGCACCTTACCTTGGAGGCTGTCAATGCGGCGAGCTGAGGTACAAGATTGCTTGCGAGCCCGTTACACTTTATGTTTGCCACTGCACTGATTGCCAAAAACAATCTTCAAGCGCGTTTGGCATGTCGCTTACCATTCCCACATCTTCATTAAAGATCGTTAGTGGCACGATGAAAGAATGGACGCGCCCGGCACAAAGCGGCGCCTCAGTCTTTTGTAAATTCTGCCCAACATGTGGCAGCCGGATACTCCATGGAAAAGATTCCAGGCCAGACTTTATTAACATCAAGGCGGGAACCTTGGATGATACAAGCTGGCTTGCACCGGTTGCACAAGTCTGGACGAAACGCGCCCAACGCTGGGTTTGCCTGGATGCAGATTTGTTAAGTTACGAGGCACAACCCCCAGACCCGGCACCAATGTGGGCGCGTTGGGAGACCGAGCATACGACGCGCCTGACGCGCCGATAGTTCTTGGCGTATGATCGAATTTGACTTGGCCTAGGGCCGTTATGCGAGGCGCAGCATGGCATCGACAATTAGCAAATCTGTCGGTCGCGCTTTTGAGATTCTCGAGAGCTTTCGAGACTCTCAGGAACCGGCGACGGCATCTGATCTGACCCGGCGACTCAAATATCCTCATTCAAGCGGTGTCGCCGTCCTCAAAATCTTGGTCCAGCTCGGATACTTAAACTATGATCGTATTAAGAAAGCGTATTTCCCGACCCAGCGGGTTCACAAGATGGGGGTATGGGTTCAAAGCGCTTTGATCGGATCATCAGGCCTGCTCGACGTGGGCCAAGCTATTAGCCGCGCGACTGGTGAAACAACGGCGATAACATCGCGGAGTTTCATATTTAATCACATTCTAAATGTCTTTAAGCCTGAACGACCATTGGCCCTAGGGCTGCCAACGGGCGTTGGAATTACATTATGCAATTCAGTTGTGGGCCGCGTTATTCTCAGCCAAATGAATGATATCGACGTTGATCGGATACTGAGGTTTACAAAATTCTGGGCCAAAAATCAGAAGACAGAACCGATTGCTGCGCCAGACGACGTGTGGAAATCAATAAAGTTTGCCCGAGATCAGGGGTATCTGGTTGGCTATGACGTTTGGCTTCCCGGCGTAGGTGCAATTGCTTACCCACTCAAAGCCCCATTCGACGGCTATCCCCTGGCACTTGCGGTTACTGGCCCATCCGCACGAATAAAAAAGTCAGAACCTCATATTCGAAGAACTATAGAAAAATGTCTCAAACTCGCGGCTCAGTGAAGCTGAGAATTGGCTATGCCTCAGGCGTGCTCGGCAAAGAACGTCGGAAACATCCCGCGTA
>JANLSL010000568.1:0-21374 GCA_031362385.1 Alphaproteobacteria bacterium
TTCTGGCACGAGGGAAACAACCTCATGTCCATGGGCCCGAACCGAGCGCGGGACATTCTCTAGTGGTTCAGCGCCCCGCAGCCGCACTGTTACAATCGCCCCAACGGGAGCTTTTTCCAACACCAGTTTGGTTTTGACAAAGGTGATGGGGCAAACGTCAGTTGTAATATCGAGATGATAAGTCATCTATTCGCAAACACTTCGGGCCCCGCGCGCCATACTTAGCGCGCCGTACTTAGCGCGCCGTATTTAGGGTGTGGTTAAACAATAGACTATAGTGGCGCTTTTCTCAGCGCTAGGCTGAGCTTATGATCAAGCTCAATATTAACTGTCGCGCCTGACACGGCTCATGCGTTGGTTGGTTTGGTGGTGGAGCAGGAATGAACCAAAGCGAGAAATTGGCCAAGGCAGTGTCCCGGATTGAGGGCCGCTGCGTTGATACTGGTATGAAAATGACCGAGCAGCGCCGGGTGATTGCCCGTGTGCTTTCCGCCGCCGCAGATCACCCTGATGTGGAGGAAGTTCATCGTCGCTCGGTCGCCATTGACCCACGCATCAGCATTGCCACGGTGTATCGTACGGTTCGTCTGTTCGAAGAAGCGGGAATCGTGAAACGCCATGACTTTGGAGATGGCCGTGCGCGCTATGAGCCAGCTGCTGAAGACCACCACGACCATTTGATCGATGTGCATTCTGGAAAAGTGATCGAGTTTCAAAACGATGACATCGAGCGACTGCAACAAGAAGTCGCGCACTCTTATGGGTACAGGCTGGTCAGTCACCGCTTAGAGTTGTTTGTTGAACGCTTGGATGAAGCGACAGCATCAAAAGTTGCAACCGAACGATAACAAAGTCGTTATGGAACAATCACACAACTGATTGTGTCTTTTGCGTTATAAGATTGCGATAGAATGTGTGTGGCTCTAAAATATATGTGCTGAAGGTGCCTTCGCAGATCAGCGCCAAACAGCACCAGGGCCGAAGCTTAACTAGGCCAGATCTAAACAAGGCCAGAGCTTAACAAGGCGTGTCATGACAGCTTTTCGATCTTCGCCCATACCACAGCCCGCGAATAGCATTTCAGTCCCAACAAATTTCAGCCCTGTGACCGCAGGTCAGCAAGTCTTGCGCCTGGCGGAAAGTGCGGCCGATATCGCTGCTGCGCAACGTTTACGATATGAAGTTTTCTACAACGAGCTTGGCGCCCACCCAACATCTGAGACTGCGGCAGCTAAACTTGATGTCGATGCCTTTGACGGCATTTGCGAGCACCTCATTGTCGAAGATTTGTCTCTGCCCTTACATAACCGCGTTGTCGGCACATATCGCTTTATGCGCCGGGAACATGCAGCAGTGGCGGGTGGATTTTATACCGCGAGCGAATTTGATATTGGGCCGCTGTGCAGCAGGCCTGGTGCGATTATGGAACTGGGGCGAAGCTGTGTGGCGAAGGGCTACCGCGACCGGGTGACCATGCAACTGTTGTGGCGCGGCATCGCTGATTACGTCATCGCGCACCGCATAGAAGTCATGTTTGGGTGCGGAAGTTTATCGGGCACTGACCCAGACAAACACGCACTAGCTTTATCTTACCTTTATTATAATCACTTGGCGCCTGAGGATTTACGCGTGCGGGCCTTGCCTGATCGCTACGTCGAGATGCGCAAGGTAAATCCCGAAAAAATCGATGCGCGCCGCGCCCTGGTTGCACTGCCGCCGTTGTTAAAAGGTTATCTGCGCGCAGGGGCATTCGTTGGCGAGGGTGCAGTCATCGACGAGCAATTTAACACCATCGATATTTGCGTGATCGTCAAGACCGACCTGATCACCGGGCGCTACACGCGCCACTATGATCTGGCGCAAGGCTAAGGTGGGCCTGAACTCACGCACGCTGACCTCTGAGATCACGCTTCCGATGGCCGCAAGCGACACTTTTCTTGCTGTCGCCCGACTATTTATTTTCCTGATGAGCACGCTGACGGTTGTCGCGGTCATTGCAATATTAATTTTGCTACGCATTGAGACTGCACCACTGCGACGATTTTACTATCGCTTCATGGCTAAAGTGTTGGGCTTTAAGCTGGTTGTGCGGGGTCAGCCCAGCGAAGCAAAACCAATGCTCTATGTCTGCAATCACATTTCATATTTGGACATCGTTGCTGTGGGTGCCCTCGTGAAGGGTGAGTTCATTGCGCGCGGTGATATGGCCGAGTGGCCATTCTTTGGCACGATGGCCAAGGCCGGGCGCACCGTGTTCATTGACCGCCGCCGCAGTTCTACTGGGGCTGCCAAAAGCCAAATTCAAAGCCGCTTGAACCAAGGTGGCGCCCTCATCATGTTCCCCGAGTCCACGTCGGGTGATGGCAACCACATTTTGCCTTTTAAAAGTGCTCTGTTCACGGTGGCGGAAAATGACGTGGCGGGAAAACCAGTGCAGGTGCAGCCCATATCCATCGCCTATACCCGGATTAACGACCTCCCCATGGGTGTCGGGTGGCGATCATTCCTGGCGTGGTACGGCGACATGACTTTAGGTCCACACTTGTGGCAGGCCCTCAAACTTGGCTCGGTCACCATCGAGGTCGAGTTTCATGAGCCGGTCACGGCGGCTGAAATGGGCGGGCGTAAGGCGCTTTCCGCCCATTGCCACAGGGTGGCAAAGCGCGGCTTTACCTTGGCTTTGGCGGGCCGGGCAGCCGAATCGACCTCGCGTTAAGATATTAAGCTTTTTTGCTTTTAGGGCCGGTTCCAGGATATACACCGCCCGCCGCAAAGCCGTATTTTTGCGCGCATAACCGCCCATGACCGACCTGACCAAAACACCAACACCACCGCGCAAGCTGTTCATCAAAACCTACGGGTGCCAGATGAATGTCTATGACAGCGCGCGCATGGCCGATGTTCTGGCCCCACAAGGTTTTGTGACCACCGACAGCGCTGAAGATGCCGACATGGTGATCTTGAACACATGCCACATCCGCGAGAAGGCGGCCGAAAAAGTTTTCTCTGATCTGGGCCGGTTGCGGGTCATCAAAGAATCGCGCACCGGTAAAGACCTGACGATTGCGGTCGCTGGGTGCGTAGCGCAGGCCGAAGGCAAGCAAATTAAAACACGCGCGCCGTTCGTCGATATTGTTCTAGGTCCACAAACCTATCACCGGCTGCCTGAACTGGTGGCCCGCGCGGCCCGCCAAAGCGGCATGGTGATCGACACTGAGTTTCCTGCTGAACCTAAATTTGATTATTTACCAGCGCCGCGTGCTGACGGGCCTAGCGCATTTATCTCAGTACAAGAAGGCTGCGATAAGTTTTGTACTTTTTGTGTGGTGCCTTATACACGCGGCGCAGAATATTCCAGACCCGTTGCCGATGTGGTGCGCGAAGCGCGTGGGCTCGTGGCCGCCGGAGTACGCGAGATTACGTTGCTGGGCCAGAACGTGAATGCTTACCACGGGCCAGCAACTGATGCATCAACCTGGGGCCTGGGGCGTCTGATCCTTGAGCTTGCTGAGATCGATGGCCTTGCGCGAATCAGGTACACCACCTCGCACCCGCGCGACATGGACGATGAGTTGATGGTGGCCCACCGCGACGTTCCACAACTGATGCCGTTCTTGCACCTTCCTGTTCAATCAGGCTCGGACCGAATCCTTGCCGCCATGAATCGGCAGCACACGCGTGATGACTTTAGACGCAGTGTTGATAAGTTGCGCGCGTACCAACCTGACATCGCCCTGTCATCAGACTTCATCGCTGGCTTTCCAGGAGAGACAGATGAAGATTTTCGCGCCACACTGGATTTGATCGGCGAGATTACCTTCGCACAGGCGTATTGTTTCAAATACAGCAAGCGCCCTGGAACACCAGGTGCTGCGATGAAAAATCATGTTCCTGAAGATGTGAAAGCCGAGCGCTTAGGTGGATTACAAAGTTTGCTGGATCATCAGTTGCGCGAATTTAACGCCAGCTGCGTCGGGCGCGAGATGGATGTGCTGCTCACACACACCGGTCGTCATCCCGGGCAGTTGGTAGGCCGCAGCCCATATCTACAAGCAGTTCATGTGGTCGCCGACGGCGCCAACATTGGCGACATTGTCCGGGTGAGAATTTCAGATGTTGCCGCGTTCAGCCTGGGTGCCGAACCCATCGATGCCGAGGCGGCATAGGCAAGCCATGATAACGCAAGGCTTTGAGCTGTGACATCGGGCCCTCATTTAGCGTGCGAATTTGACGACATTGCCGTGGCACAAGATGTGGTTGGGCCACAGAACTGCAATCTGGCGCGCCTTGAACAACGCCTGGGCGTGACTTTGAATCTTCACGGCAACGTCGTAGCTATTGTCGGCGGCGAAGAACAAGCCATGAAAGCGCAAGCAGCACTGATGACATTATATAAGCGAGCGGCCAGCGGGCATGAGATTGATAGTGGTGAAGTAGATGCTGCCGCGCGGCTGTCGGCCGAACGTGCGAGTCATGACGATCTCACCCTTCGCACCCGCAAAAAACATGTGGGCGCGCGCACGCCCGGGCAAGCAGACTATCTGCGCGCCTTGGCTGACAACGAATTGGTTTTCGCATTAGGCCCCGCAGGAACCGGCAAAACATATCTTGCCGTGGCCAAGGCCGTGGCCATGAAAATTGCAGGCGAGGTTGACCGGATTGTTCTTTCGCGACCCGCCGTTGAAGCGGGTGAGCGTTTGGGATTCTTACCCGGCGATATGCGTGAGAAGGTCGACCCCTATTTGCGCCCGCTCTACGACGCGCTGTTTGATATGATGCCGGGCGATCAGGTTGCGCGCAGTATGGAGTCTGGTGATATCGAGGTAGCACCCCTGGCGTTTATGCGCGGGCGCACCCTATCAAATGCTTTTGTGATTCTCGACGAGGCGCAAAATACCACGCCCGTGCAAATGAAAATGTTTCTCACGCGCCTGGGCGAGCGCTCGCGCATGGTGGTCACGGGTGATTTAAGCCAGATTGATTTACCCGTTGGGGCAAAATCAGGCTTGGAAGATGCGATGGGTATTCTGAAAGGCGTGAAGGGCGTGGCGCGTATTTCTTTTTCTTCGGCCGATGTTGTTCGCCATGACTTGGTCGCCCGCATCGTCGAAGCTTATGACGCGGCAGGCACAACACCCACTCGTAAGCTGCGCTAAAATGGGGCCACTTCATGTTGATGTCTCGATTCTGGGCGGCAAGTGGACCCACGCAGAAAAAAGTATTGCTGCTCAGTGCCGCCGCAGCGTGAAGGTTGCCATTAAGCTCGCAACTCCTTATCTCGCCAAGCGTCATATCTTGCGCACCAGAGTTGAGCGCCTGGAAGTCTCGGTGGTGTTGGCTTCAGACACATATGTCAAAAAGTTAAATCGTAAGTACCGGGGCAAGAATGCGCCCACGAATGTGCTTTCTTTTCCATCTTTCACGGGCACCCCACTTGAGCCAGGGCCAATCCTGCTCGGTGATGTGATTCTGGCGTTCGAAACGACACGGCGCGAAGCTGCCGGAGAAGAAAAATCTTTATATGCCCACGCCAACCATCTCGTGGTGCATGGTGTTCTGCATCTTTTAGGTTATGATCACCTTGTGGAACGCGACGCACGAAAAATGGAGCGTCTGGAACGATTGACGCTGAGAGCCCTGGGAATTGCCGATCCCTATGCTGGCACACTTCCGGTGCCGCGCGCGAAATCACGCTCAATCCCCTCCCGCCCTGTTAAATCAAGATCTCGCAAAAAATGAATGAGCCTGTCACCACCGCTGCCGAGACATCCGACGAAAAGGCTAGCCCTGAGAAAGCCACTGGCCTCATCTCGCGCCTGAAGCGGTTCATCAATCCCAAGACAGCCGAACAAGAGACTGTGCGCGAGGTCATTGAGGAGCTTATTGAGGAACGCATCGAAGATCATGTCGGGAGTGATGCTCCGTTTATTGACCCCAACGAACGGCTGTTGCTTTCAAATGTGCTGAAGCTGCGCAACATTACCGCCGTCGACATTATGATTCCGCGCGCTGACATCGTGGCGGTGGACGCTGATACGCCATTTCATGAGGTGTTAAAGCTTTTGGCGGCCGACGGCCATTCGCGGTATCCCGTTTTTCGGGGCCGCCTCGACGATGTGATCGGCATGATTCACATGAAGGATTTGGCCCGCGTCGTCGCCGAGCAGGGAAGTGCGGTTGCCTACGAAGGCCAAGAAGATGCGGCCTCAATACCAAGCCTTTCTGATTTGTTGCGCAAAGTCATGTTTGTTTCGCCAGCCGTGCGTGTCATCGACCTTTTGTTGGAAATGCGCCTCAAGCGTACGCACATGGCCTTGGTCGTGGACGAGTTTGGCGGAATCGACGGCTTGCTGACGATTGAAGACGTTGTGGAACAAATTGTTGGTGAAATTGAAGACGAGCATGACAGCGATGTAGATTTAGAAATGGCGTTGGCAGCAGACGGCACTGTCACAGCCGATGCGCGCGTGTCGTTAGAAGACTTTGAAGCGAAGTTCGGCACACTTTTCTCAAGCGAGGAACGTGAGGAGACCGATACCCTTGGTGGCTTAGTTATTCGTCTGGCAGGCCGCGTCCCAGGCCGCAGTGAGCTCGTGAAACACGACCAAGGCCTTGAGTTCGAAGTCATCGACAGCGATCCACGCCGTGTGCGCCGTGTTCGTATCCGCAACCTTCCGCCACCGCCTGCGGCTGCCGAAATCGAATCATGATCGAAGCACTTCACGCGCGCTTGTTGGGTCTGAAAACCTGGCAGCGCGTTACCTTGGGATTTGTTTTTGGGGCGCTTTCAACGCTGGCGATGCCCCCGTGGCATTTTGTGCCCGTGTTATGGATCGCCTTGCCCGCCTTGCTGTGGATGCTGGAAGGCTGCCGCACCACCAAAGACGCAGCTTTTTTGGGCTGGAGTTTTGGCTTTGGCCATTTCGGTGTTGGGTTGCATTGGATTACCAACGCTTTTTATGTTGATGCCAATACGCACGGCGTTTTCGCCATCCCCGCAATCGGCGCACTGTGTGCGATCTTCGGGCTTTATATCGCCCTTGTCACAGTGATCGTTCACCGCATTCCTCATGAAGCTGATGGCTTGCCTTATGATCGCACCCCAACTGCGTTGATCAGGGCGGTTGCGTTTTCACTTATTTGGGCACTCACGGAGTGGGTGCGCAGTTGGCTGCTCTCAGGGTTTGCGTGGAACCCCATCGGTTCAGTGTGGACGGCATGGCCTTTGATGATTCAAATCACCAGCATCATCGGCACGTTGGGCTTGAGCATTTTCACCCTTCTTGCCGCAGCGTTACCTTCGATCCTGGGTGCTGCGCCGCGCATGAAACAAGCATGGGCTTATGCTGTTGCGCCGACACTTATTCTTGGGGTTTTTGCAGGGTTTGGTGCAACGCGCTTGAGTTTTTCTGACGGTGATATGGTTCCAGGTGTCACGTTACGCCTCGTGCAGCCAAATATTGCGCAAGCAGATAAGTGGCGGCCTGGCCTGCGTGACCAGCACCTGATGGATCACGTGCGGTTGAGTAGCGGAACCGGAATTGAGAACGTCACGCATGTGATCTGGGGTGAGGCTGCCGTGGCCTTTGCGCTTGACCGAGATGAAGCGCGGCGAAAAATTGCTGTGTCAATGTTGCAGCCAGGCAGCGCATTGATCACCGGTGCACCGCGCGCAGCCATTGGCAACGCGGGCCTTGAGCAAATTTTCAATTCCTTGCTGGTGATTGATTCGGATTCGTCGATCAAGGCCAGTTATGACAAAACTCATTTGGTGCCCTTCGGTGAATATTTGCCGTTGCGCTGGTTAATACCGTTCCCAAAATTAACCGAAGGAACCATGGACTTTAGTTCGGGTCCTGGCCGTGTGACCCTGAATGTTTCTGGCCTGCCGCCCTTCAGTCCTTTGATTTGCTACGAAGCTATTTTTTCTGGCGCGGTAACGGGCCCGCCAACGTCAGACGGTCAACGGCCGCTGTGGTTGCTCAATGTGACGAATGATTCTTGGTTCGGGGACAGCTCTGGCCCACGACAGCATTTGGCTGCTGCTCAAATGCGCGCTGTCGAAGAAGGCTTGCCCCTGATTCGGGTTGCGAATACTGGGATTTCTGCCGTGATCGACCCCTATGGCCGTATCCTCGGGCGCATCCCACTGAACGAGCGAGGATTCCTCGATTCGCCGTTACCGCGTTCTCTGGATCGACAGACACTCTTTGGTTTGGTTGGGCAGTCCCTCCCCCTTGTCTTGCTTTTGGCAGGATTTGGGGGCCTCGCGTGGCTTAATAATCTGCGCCGCCGGGCGAATTAATTTTGTCTTCGAGACTTAAAAATCTATATAAATCAGATGCTTGTCTAATTTACCCGTAGCTTTTACGGGTGCCGCAGCTGCGAAATAAAGAATAGAGAACGCGCGCTTTCTGCAACGATTGGTATAGTTGTCGTGTTATATTCGCGCCGAAATTCACTTACGGCAGATACCTTAACCGAGGAGACCTTATGGTCTTGCCCCAAGAAGAAGATTTTGACGACGACAGCGGTTTTTCCCGCTCTTCGCGCGGAAGGATGCCGTCGGGCAAACCTAACCCGGTTGATGTGCATGTGGGTTCACGGGTTCGATTGCGCCGGACATTGCTGGGTATGAGCCAAGAAAAGCTTGGCGAAGCCTTGGGGTTGACGTTTCAGCAGGTGCAAAAATACGAGCGTGGTGCCAATCGCATTGGTGCCAGCCGCCTGTGGGACTTAAGCCGGGTGCTTGATTGCGCGGTGCAATTTTTCTTCGACGAGATGAACGACGCCACGCAAAGCTCAAGCCCGCGCAACCTGTCAGAAACGTCGCGGGATATCGACCTGCCCGAGAGCGACGCCATGACCAAACGCGAGACCCTCGAACTGGTGCGCGCGTACTATCAGATCAAGGACTATCACGTGCGCCGTCGCATTTATGATCTCGCCAAATCGCTCTCTGCGACAACAAATAGCGAGACCAGCGAAGAGTAGCTGCCCGAGGTTAGCTCAAGGCAAGCCGACCATACGCATGGCGGAGCGCAGTATTGCGCCGCCAACCCTTGCCAAAACCGCTGTTTTTCGATACCCCCTTCGCCCTTATCAGCCCGCGTCTGGGCTTTCGAAGTTTTCCCTGAGTGGAGCATTCCGTGGCGAAGAAAAACTATATCTTCACGAGCGAGTCCGTGGCTGAAGGCCATCCGGACAAAGTATCTGATCGAATTTCAGATTCGATTGTCGATCTTTTTCTCGCTGCCGACCCCTATGCCCGCGTCGCACTTGAAACACTGTGCACCACCAATCGAATTGTGCTGGCTGGCGAAGTCCGTGGCCCGGCCAGCATTACGCCGGAAAAAATGATCGCGGCAGCACGACAAGCGGTCAAAGAAATTGGTTACGAACAGGACGGCTTTCACTGGAAAACTGCGCAAGTCGATTGCCATGTTCACTCGCAGTCAGCCGACATTGCCGTGGGTGTTGATGCGGCTGGAAACAAAGACGAGGGCGCAGGCGATCAAGGCATTATGTTTGGCTTCGCTGTGAACGAAACGCCCGAACTGATGCCCGCACCGATTTATTATTCGCATAAGATTTTGCAATCGTTAGCCGACGCCCGTCATTCCAAAGATGTCGATTTCCTTGGCCCTGATGCGAAAAGCCAGTTGAGCTTGCAGTATGAAAATGGCCGGCCGGTGCGCGCCACCTCGATTGTTGTGTCCACACAGCACAGCGCTGATGTTGACCAAGAAACCATCCGTAATTACGTACGCAAAATAGTTATGGATGTTCTTCCAAAAGGGTGGATGTGCCCGGAAGAAGATTTTTATGTAAACCCGACGGGTCGTTTTGTTATTGGCGGTCCTGACGGTGACTGTGGTTTGACGGGGCGCAAAATCATCGTCGACACTTATGGTGGTGCTGCCCCGCATGGCGGTGGCGCATTCTCGGGCAAAGACCCGACCAAGGTTGATCGTTCAGCCGCATATGCTGCGCGCTACCTTGCTAAAAACGTAGTTGCGGCTGACCTTGCCGACAAATGCCTTATCCAATTGTCGTATGCGATTGGCGTTGCCAAACCGTTGTCAGTTTATGTCGACACCCAAGGAACAGGTCGGATCGACGAAGATAAATTATCAAAAGTTTTGCAAGAGCTGATGAACTTAAGCCCACGCGGTATTCGCGAGCACCTCAAACTCAATCGTCCGATTTATACCCGCACCTCTTCGTATGGACATTTTGGACGCGAGCCCGACGGTGCTGGTGGTTTTAGTTGGGAGCGGCTCGACCTGGTGGACGCGCTTGAATCCGCGTTCGGTGTCTAACGAAAAGCCAGCCCCCCGCGTTCTTTATTACGGACGTCGCAAAGGCAAGCCGCTCACCACTGCGCGCCAAGCCGTTATTGAGGACCACCTTCCGAGGCTGCGCCTTGAGCTACCCAGTGATGGGGCCCAAATAAATCCGCATTTGTTATTTCCAATCCCAGTGAATGACACCTGGCTGGAGGTGGGCTTTGGGGGCGGCGAGCATCTGGCGACACAAGCTGCACAAAATAAAAATGTCGGCATTATCGGCGCAGAGGTTTTTCTAAACGGCGTTGCCTCGCTGGTCCGACACGTTGTTGAAAAAAATTTGCTGAATGTGCGCATCTTTAACGACGATGTGCGCCACTTGCTGCCATTCTTGCCTGATCAATGCCTATCGCGGGTGTTCGTGTTATTTCCAGACCCCTGGCCCAAAGCCCGGCATGACAAGCGCCGGTTTATTGGCCCCAACAACCTCAACACACTCGCTAAACTTATGCGCGATGGGGCAGAGTTGAGGGTCGCCAGCGATCACCCGGTCTATATTCATTGGACGCTTGAGCAAATAACCGCTCACCCGGCCTTTGACTGGGCAGCCACTGGCCCTGAGGATTGGCTGACCCCCCCTGCCGATCACAGCACCACCCGGTACGAAAAAAAGGCCCAAAAAGAGGGCCGAAAACCACACTTTTTTAGATTCTTTCGCAAGACCAGAAAGGACCAAGGACCCACCTGATAAGCCTGCAAGCCCTTGCAAAATGGGCGTGGTGCGACTATATGCACGCCTGACTTTCATTGTAGGACGACTTTCGGAGGTGGCCCCACTCGGCCACTTTTTTTATTGCCTGGATTTGGGCGATTCGGGGGGTGCTACAGTTAAAGCGACGACGACAAGGTGATGATTTGGAACGACTGCTACAGCTGGAAGAGCGCATTGCGCCAACGCTTGAGTCGATGGGGTTTGAGATCGTTCGGATCGGCCTATCGCGCGCGAGCGGCGATGGACATCGCACACTGCAGGTCATGGCTGATCGATTAGATGGGAGTTTGATCTCAGTCGATGATTGCGAAGTGATTAGCCAGGCGCTGTCAGCGATCTTTGACGTCGAGGACCCGGTGACAGGAGCGTACGACCTAGAGGTGAGCTCTGCTGGAATCGACCGGCCCCTGACGCGGCCGAAAGATTTCGACACCTATGCCGGATTTGAAGCGAAGGTTGAAACGAAACTGGCGGTCGATGGACGGCGCCGGTTCAAAGGCACAGTCAACGGCGTACACCAAAACGGTGAGGTTGTGATGACTGTGGGTGGAACAGATGTGAGTTTGGCATTCGACAATATCGGTGATGCCAAATTGATTTTAACAAATGATTTGATTGCGAAAACGGCCAAGGGCCGCCCGCAAGCCAACGACGAAAAAACTAAAGAACGCAAAAAGAGCTAGGAGAAAAAAACATGGCACAAAGCATCGGCATGGCGCGGCCCGAATTGGTTCAAGTGGCCGACACGGTTGCCCGCGATAAGAACATTGACCGCGAAGAAGTGTTCATCGCCATGGAGCAGGCCATTCAAAAAGCCGGCCGCTCTAAATACGGCCATGAAAAAGATATCCGCGCGGCGATTGATCGCAAAAACGGTGAAATTCGTTTAGCGCGCTATGTCACGGTTGTTGAGACGGTTGAAGATGAAAACACCCAAACAACCCTTGATAAAGCTTTGAAGAAAAACCCCGGTATCAAAGTTGGCGAAGCCATCATTGATCCGTTGCCACCGATTGATTTTGGCCGCATCGCCGCCCAAACCGCCAAACAAGTTATCGTTCAAAAGGTGCGCGACTCTGAGCGCGCGCGCCAATACAGCGAGTACAAAGACCGCGTCAACGAAGTGGTCAATGGCTTGGTCAAGCGTGTTGAGTTTGGCAACGTTGTGGTTGACCTTGGGCGTGCCGAAGGCATGTTGCGCCGTGACGACTTGATCCCCCGCGAGCATTTCAAAAACGGCGACCGTGTGCGCGCCCTGATTGCCTCGGTCCGTCAAGAAGCGCGCGGCCCACAAATCTTTTTGTCACGCACTGCACCTGATTTTATGAAAGCCCTGTTTACGCAAGAAGTGCCGGAAATTTATGATGGCATTATTGAAATCCGCTCGGTCGCACGCGACCCTGGCAGCCGCGCCAAGATCGCCGTGATCTCGAACGACTCATCAATCGATCCGGTCGGTGCTTGCGTTGGTATGCGCGGGAGCCGTGTGCAGGCAGTGGTCGCTGAGCTCCAAGGCGAGAAGATCGACATTATTAATTGGAACCAAGATCCCGCAACCTTTGTTGTTAATGCGCTGGCTCCGGCTGAAGTGTCTAAAGTTGTGCTAGACGAAGACGCTGGGCGCATTGAAGTTGTCGTGCCTGATGATCAATTATCGCTGGCCATTGGCCGTCGCGGCCAGAACGTTCGTTTGGCGTCGCAGCTTTCGGGCTGGTCGATTGATATTCTAACTGAAGCAGAAGAATCAGAGCGCCGTCAGGAAGAGTTCCGCGTTCGCTCGCAATTGTTCATTGATGCGCTCGACGTTGATGACGTGTTGGCGCGCTTGCTGGTTACTGAAGGATTTACGTCGGTCGAAGAAGTGGCCTTCGTTCCCATTGAAGATATCGCCGACATCGAAGGTTTGGACGAAGAGGTTGCTAACGAACTGAAGACCCGCGCCCAGTCGTTTATTGAAGAAGAAACTAAAAAGACTGAAGGCCGCCTCACGGAACTCAAGGTTGCCGAAGACCTGAAGGGTGCCGAAATCGAGGGCCTCGATATGAAGAAAATCCTGATCTTGGCCGAAAAGGGCGTCAAAACCCTGGACGACTTGGCTGATCTGGCGGGCGACGAACTGGTTGAGATGCTGGCACCCGTGCCCATGACGCTTGAAATGGCCAATAAAATCATCATGGCCGCGCGCGCGCACTGGTTCCCGGAAGCCGCCACTGAGGGCGCTTCTGCCGATCCAGGTGGGGCGTAAGGGCAGCAGCGGCGCAGGTCGGCGGCAGAGATCACACCATGCCGCGTGAAGACACCATTCGAACATGCATCGCCACGGGTGAAGAACACCCGAAGGACGAGATGATTCGCTTTGTGGTCGGGCCTGATGACGTGGTCGTTGCTGATGTGGCTGGGCGCTTGCCGGGCCGTGGTTTGTGGTTGAGCGCTAAGCGCGATATGATAGAAACGGCAGCCGCAAAACGGCTATTTTCCAAGGCTGCGCACCAGTCGGTTCATGTTCCCGACAACCTGATTGATACGGTGGCGGAACTTCTAAAGCGTCGCTGTCTCGATACCCTTGGCCTCGCGCGCCGTGCGGGATTAACTGCGATTGGGGCCGATAAGGTTCGGGCACAGGCGGCAACTGGGAAAACGGCTGTGCTGGTTGAGGCGGCAGATGGGTCGCGTGCCGAACGAGAAAAGATGATGGCTTGCGCACGTGGAGCACTCGTAATCGACACTTTCGAGCGGTGCGATTTAGGGGCGGCCATCGGACGTGAAGAGACTGTTCATATCGGACTTGCAAACGGGGGCGTCACGAAAGCCTTTGTTGCTGAGGTTGTACGCTACGAGGGTGTGCGATTAAAGGCTGCAAGCCCTTTGAGTGATGCCAGCGTGATAGATAACCAAAGCGTGATCTGAATTTTTTATTCGAGACGATTGAGAGCAGAATGCCAAACGAAGCGCCAAACGACAGCAAAACAAAAAGCCCCCGCACCTTGGGCTTGGGAAAACTCGGACTCAAAAAGACCGAGGTTGAAACTGGACAGGTTCGCCAGAGCTTCTCGCATGGGCGCTCAAAGGTCGTTCAGGTCGAACGCAAACGTGCGCGCAAATTTGAAATTGGTGCCGATGGAAAAGTTCTAGAGGTTAAGGCGCCGATCATCCTCGCCCCCAAGCCCGAACTCACCATTAAAGATATTGTCGCCCACGGCAACTTAACTGACGAAGAAAAAGAACATCGCCTGAAGGTTCTTCAAGCCGCCATGAAGGCGGATGAAGAATCGCGCAAGACGGCAGAAGAAGAATCCGAACAGCGCGTCATTGAAGAAGCCCAGCGCGCCGAAGAAGAAGCACGGCTTGCCGCTGAAGCTACCCAACGCGCCATCACAGACCCCACATCAGCCGCGCCCAAGGTAGCCGACACCCATCATACCATCGCGCGCATCGTCACTGAGCAGCGCCCGATTCCTGCGGCGATTCCAAGCTCGAAAGCCGTCATTGAAGAAGAAGATGATGAACCGCGCCGCAAGCAAAGCAAGACCGGCCACAAGCCACCGCGCGCCAACCGCGTCGAGCCACGTCGCCGTGAAGGAAAGCTGACAATCTCAGCTGCACTTGACGCTGATGAGCGCGTTGAGCGTGGCCGCAGTGTCGCAGCAATGCGCCGCGCACTCGAAAAAGAGCGTCGTAAATTACAAGCAAGTCAATCCAAGCCACTTGAGAAAATTGTTCGCGAAGTTGTGGTTCCGGAAACGATCACTGTTCAAGAGTTTTCAAACCGGATGGCTGAGCGCTCATCTAACGTGATCAAAGCGCTGATGAAAATGGGTGTCATGGCGACCATCAATGAAGTGATTGACGCCGACACCGCTGAGTTGGTGGCCCAAGAGTTCGGACATAAAATCAAGCGCGTGACAGACTCAGACGTTGAAGATGGATTGAAACTAGGATCAGGCGACACGGGCGATCAAAAATCGCGCCCCCCGGTGGTTACGATCATGGGTCACGTCGATCATGGCAAAACTTCTTTGCTCGACGCCTTGCGTCAAACCGATGTGGCTGGCGGCGAAGCGGGCGGCATTACCCAGCATATCGGCGCTTATCAGGTCAAAACGCCCGCTGGCGGAATCATTACCTTCATTGATACGCCAGGCCACGAAGCATTCACCGCCATGCGCGCACGTGGCGCGAAGGTGACTGACATCGTTGTCCTCGTGGTCGCAGCCGATGATGGCATCATGCCCCAAACCATTGAAGCGATCCGTCATGCCAAGGCGGCAGACGTGCCGATCATCGTTGCCATCAACAAGATGGATAAGCCTGGTGCCAACCCGGGCAAAATTCGCAACGACCTTTTGACTCATGAAATTGTGCTTGAAGAGATGGGCGGCGACACCATGAGTGTTGAAGTCTCAGCCATCAAGAAAACCAATCTCGACAAGTTGGTGGAAATTATTCTTCTGCAGGCCGAAGTACTTGACCTGAAGGCCAATCCTGATCGCATTGCCGAAGGTGCCATCATCGAGGCCAAGATGGAAAAAGGGGTTGGCCCGGTTGCAACAGTTTTGGTGCAGCGCGGCACCTTAAATGTTGGCGATATTTTCGTAGCCGGAGCCGAGTGGGGCCGCATTCGCGTTTTGATCGACTACAATGGCCTGCAAATCAAATCTGCGCCGCCCTCAACCCCCGTTGAAGTTGTTGGCTTCTCGGGCGTTCCATCAGCTGGTGATGATTTCATCGTCGTTGAAGATGAAGCGCGGGCGCGCGAAGTGTCGGAATTCCGCACCCGCAAACAGCGCATTGCCGGACAATCCGCCGGCATTGGCGCAACAACGATGGAACAGATGTTCGCCAAGATCAAATCTGGTGAAGCAAAAGAGCTGCCCATTGTGATCAAAGCAGATATGCAAGGCTCCGTCGAAGCGCTGACGGGAACATTAGCTAAACTTAGCGGTGACGAAGTAAAGGTGAACGTGATTTACGGCGCGGTTGGTGCCATCAATGAATCAGACGTGACTTTGGCCAAAGCCTCACGCGCGGTGATTATTGGATTTAACGTGCGCGCGAATGCCCAAGCCCGCGAAGTTGCAAAGCGCGATGGCATCGATATTCGCTATTACTCGATCATTTACGCGGTCGCAGATGACGTGAAAAGTGTTCTGACCGGCATGCTGGCCCCGACGTTCAAAGAAAACTTTATTGGCTATGCCGAAGTTCGCGAAGTGTTCAACATTACCAAAGTCGGCAAAGTTGCTGGTTGCCGCGTCACACAAGGCGTTATTAAACGTGGCTGCAAGGTGCGCTTGTTGCGCGATAACGTGGTGAAACACGAGGGCGACTTGTCGCAACTCAAGCGCTTCAAGGACGATGTCAAAGACGTTCGTGAGGGCTACGAGTGCGGTATCGCCTTGGCGAATTACAACGACATCCAACAAGGCGACATGATTGAGTGCTTCGAGTTGGAACGCGTCGCGGCAACGCTTTAAGCGCAATGACGCCTCCCCCGGGCTGCTCTCGCGGGGGCGGGCCGGAGAGGAAGACGGGAACAGTTATGCCCCGCAATCGAAATAGTCGTCAGCCCCCCGGACAACGGCTGCTGCGTGTTGGTGAAGAAATTCGTCACGCCTTGGCCGCCGTGTTCGAGCGTGAAACATTCCGCGATCCTGATCTGGCAAATGTGTCACTGACGGTGACTGAAGTGCGCCCAAGCCCTGACTTGCGCCACGCCCGCGTTTACATTGTGCCACTGGGGGGTGGAGACACGACTGTGATTTTGGCGGCCTTAAAACGCGTCAAACCATTCTTGCGCCGCCGCATTGCCGAGATGGTTCAATTCAGATTTCTGCCAGACTTGGTTTTCGCTGCTGACACGACCTTCGACCAAGCAGAACATATCTCCACACTTTTGCATCGGCCTGAAGTCGCACGAGATTTAGGTGCAGGCTATCAGGCTGGCCTAAAATCCGACGAAGAAGAATAAGACAAAATCATGGGCAAACGACGCGGACAGCCGATTCACGGCTGGATCGCCATCGACAAGCCCGAGGGTCTGTCGTCGGCAGCAGTAGTGGCGCGGGTACGAAAATTATTAGATGCAGCCAAAGCTGGCCATGCTGGAACGCTTGATCCGCTGGCAACAGGAATCATACCCATCGCGCTTGGCGAAGCCACGAAGACAGTATCTTTCGCGATGGATGGCGATAAGACCTATGAATTCTCGGTCGTGTGGGGCAGCGCGACAGATACCGATGACCGCGAGGGCAAGGTGGTTGCCACTTCTGACGTGCGGCCGACTCGGGGCGCGATCATGGCGGCCCTGCCCCGATTCGTCGGCGAGATCGATCAGGTTCCGCCCATCTATTCGGCGATTAAAATTGACGGTGAGAGGGCATACGCGCTCGCCAGAAGTGGTGAAGCCGTTACGATGGTTGCGCGCAAAATAACCGTCTATGCATTTGATTTAATTGACGAAAATACATCAAAAAGTGCTTCATTTCGGGTGCGCTGCGGCAAGGGAACTTATGTTCGCGCGCTGGCCCGGGACTTAGCCCAAACCTTGGGCACCGTGGGCCATATTGGCACTTTGCGCCGCACAGTTTGCGGCATCTTCGACGAATCGACGGCAATTTCGCTGGATAAATGGGAGGCCCTTGGGCATAGTCCCGCCGCCTTGGCTTACCTGAGGCCGGTTCGAACCGTGCTGGACGACATCCCGGCTCTGGCTCTGACCCCACAGGAAGCGCACCGCCTTCGCCATGGACAAAGCCTTGCTTTGTTTCCATTGGCCCAGCGAAACCCCCAGGCCCAACTCGCACAGGGAATACCTGTGCAAGCGGTGCTGGGAGAGACGTTGGTGGCGTTAGCCACGGTGGGCAACGGCATGCTGCTGCCCCTGCGCGTCATGGCTTATTGATTAACTCAAAAAGGAGTACCCGATGTCGATTACCCAAGAGCGCAAACAAGCGCTAATCAAAGAGTATGCCACAAAGAAAGACGATACCGGTTCTCCGGAAGTTCAAGTGGCCGTCTTAAGCGAACGCATCAAAAACCTGACCGAGCATCTTAAAGGCCACGTGAAAGATAACCATTCACGCCGCGGTCTATTGGTCATGGTGGGTCAACGTCGTCGCATGTTGGACTATCTCAAGACCATTTCTTCGACACGCTATGATTCGTTGATCGGTCGTCTCGGCTTGCGGCGCTAAACCCGCAAGATGCACAACCCCTACGGTACAAGCCGCTGATGCGCTGCCCACATGGTGTGGGCTGGCGTGATTGGTGTTGCTTGCATGCGGCAGACGCTGGGGGTTTGAGAGCTACTGATTCTGCCGCGCGGGCACTGGGTTTTTAAAACCTAAGGTTTGCAAAACTGCGTTTGCCACAACGAAGACTACGGTTTTCAACGGCAATGCGGAGGATCGAAATCCCGGCTTAGTGGACCACTGTCATGGGACAGGGTCCCAACAGCGAGCTGGGCGCGCAATCCGGCGCCGGTCCACGATGGAAAAGGAAACTAAAATGTCGATGTTCAAAACGTTCCGCAAAGAAATCGAGTGGGGCGGGCGTAAACTGATTCTTGAAACCGGGAAAATCGCCCGCCAGGCTGATGGTTCAGTCATGGCAACCTACGGCGAGACCACCGTGTTATGCACGGCTGTGGGTGCCAAGTCGCCCAAACCCGGGATTGATTTCTTTCCGTTGACCGTCAACTACCAAGAAAAAGCATTCGCCGCAGGCAAAATTCCTGGTGGCTTCTTTAAGCGTGAAGGCCGCCCGTCTGAAAAAGAAGTGTTGGTCAGCCGCCTGATCGACCGCCCCATTCGCCCGCTGTTTCACGATAACTATCGCAACGAAACCCAAGTCGTTTGCACAGTGTTGTCGCATGATTTGAAAAACGACCCTGATGTTGTGGCCATGATTGGCGCGTCGGCAGCCCTGACGATTTCAGGCCTTCCGTTCATGGGCCCGATTGCGGCCTCGCGCGTCGGCTACATCAATGGCCAGTATGTTTTGAACCCCACGGGCGAAGAACTGAAAACATCCGATCTTGACTTGGTTGTGGCGGGTACAGCCGAAGGCGTGTTGATGGTTGAATCCGAAGCCAAAGAACTGTCGGAAGATATTATGTTGGGCGCCGTCAATTTTGGCCACGACTCGATGCAAGTCGTGATCAAGGCCATCATTGAACTCGCTGAAAAATGCGCCAAAGACCCCTTTGAGCTTTTGCCCGAAGCGCCCGCTGTGGCTGTCGTAAAAGACAAGTTCAAGGCGTTTGAGGCCGACATGGCGGCTGCTTACAAACACGTCATCAAGCAAGAACGTTATGCCGCCGTGAGTGCGGTCAAGAAAAAGGCCATTGCGAGCTTAGTCGACGCCCCTGACCAAGCCGCCGTTGCCAGTGGCGTATTAAAGCACATGGAAAGCGATATCGTTCGCAATGCCATTCTCGATACAGGCCGGCGCATTGATGGCCGCGACACCAAAACAATCCGCCCGATTGAGGTGGAAGTTGGTGTGTTGCCCCGCGCGCACGGTTCGGCTTTGTTCACACGCGGTGAAACCCAAGCCCTGGTCACTGCCACTTTGGGCACCGGCCAAGACGAGCAAGTGATCGACGCGCTGGAAGGCGAGTACATGCAGTCGTTCATGCTGCACTACAATTTCCCCCCCTATTCAGTGGGTGAAGCTGGCCGCATGGGCAGCCCAGGACGTCGCGAAATCGGCCACGGGAAATTAGCATGGCGTTCTGTTCATCCTTTGATGCCAGCTGCCGATAAGTTCCCATACACAGTGCGTATTGTATCCGAAATCACCGAGTCCAATGGGTCGTCATCAATGGCCAGCGTCTGCGGGTCATCATTGGCGCTGATGGATGCTGGGGTGCCGCTCACGCGCCCGGTTGCTGGTGTGGCGATGGGCTTGATCAAAGAAGGCGGTAAGTTCGCGGTGTTGTCCGACATCATGGGTGATGAAGATCACTTGGGCGACATGGATTTCAAGGTGGCGGGATCTGAGACCGGCATCACTGCCCTGCAGATGGATATTAAAATCACATCCATCACCCGCGAGATTATGGAAATCGCGCTGCGTCAGGCCAAAGATGGCCGCCTGCACATTTTGACCGAGATGAGCAAAGGCCTGAACACGGCCCGCGATGGTGTGGCCAGCCATGCTCCGCGCATCACAGTGATCATGATTCCTAAAGACAAAATCCGCGAAGTAATTGGATCTGGCGGTAAAGTTATCCGCGAACTGCAAGAAAGCACCGGCACCAAAATCGACATCGAAGATGATGGTACGATTAAGGTTGCCTCAGCGGACGAAAACGCCACCAAGGCTGCTTTACAGAAAATTCGCGATATTGTTGCCGAACCAGAAATGGGCGTAATTTATACCGGCACCGTTGTGAAAATTATGGAGTTCGGTGCGTTCGTGAACTTCCTGGGCAAGCGCGATGGCCTGGTTCACATTTCTGAATTGGCCGCAGCCCGCGTCAAACTCGTCAGTGACGTGGTGAAGGAAGGCGATGTCGTGAAAGTGAAGTGCCTCGGCGTTGATGATCGCGGCAAGGTGAAGTTGTCGATGAAACGTGTCGACCAGGCCACCGGTCAAGACATCGACACACCGCCTGCGGCTTAATCTTTGGTGGGGCATTTTCCAAATTGATCCTCTTGGACCAAGCGGAAGACCACTTTTCGGGAAAATGCCCCTATGAGCCTCAGCCTACCTAAAATTATCGCCCACCGGGGATCGCCGCGCGAGGCGCCAGAAAACACTCTGGCGTCCTTCCGCCGGGCGAAGCTTTCTGGTGCGCGCTGGGTTGAGTTTGATGTTGCTTTGACGCAAGACTCGCGGCCGGTGATTTTTCACGATGACGAGCTTGGTCGTACATCTGACGGAAGCGGCCTGTTGGCTGAAGCTGATTTCGAAACCGTCAAACATCTCGATGCCGGGTCATGGTTTGACCGCCAATTTGCGGGCGAGCCGATTCCGACACTGGAAGAAACTCTCGAGTTGCTGGCCGAGTTGGGCTTAGGCTTCAACATGGAGCTGAAAACTGATGCTGGCCGTGAGGCAGAGTTGGCTAAAATTGCCATCCCCCTCACCCGCGAAATGTGGACAGACCCGTTGCCAACCCCCTTGATCTCAAGTTTTTCACGTACAGCTGTGGCAGCCGCGCGCGAGCTTGCCCCTGAATGGCCTATGGATGTGATTTACGATCGTATCCCGACAGAATGGAAAGATGACGCCAAGTCCCTCGGCCTCACTGCCATTGGCGCTAACCATAAACACCTGACCCGCGAGCAAGTGATGGAGGTCAGGGG
>JANLSL010000632.1:0-1823 GCA_031362385.1 Alphaproteobacteria bacterium
AAAATCTCGGGGATGTCGCTCGTATCAAGGTCGCGCTCAGGCATCGCCGCAAGCGCCTTCATGTCATCGACAAGGGCCCGCGGCTTTGCCTTAGAACCCGCCTTCTTCGTATGCTTTTTTCTCATGTTGTGTCGCCTTTCGCGCGCTGATGATGCGCCCTGTTGCTTCCTGCCCTTCGTCCTCAACCCATGTGTGCACGACGACGACTGCAACGCCCTCAATGAGTCCAATCGATTGCCACCGCTCTTCAGATGACCCTTCATCGAGACGGGAGAGCAAGAGCGGATCGTCAAAGACTCGCTGGGCCTTCTCAAAACTGAGCCGATGCTTGCGCTGATTGGCGCGATTCTTTGCCGGGCTCCATGTCCAATTCGTCATGACATCTATGTAGTTACATAACTGTAGGTATGAAGCAGCCCAAAGTCAATGTGCTTACTGTGGCAGTTTCAGTGACAGTGCACTTAACTTCGAAACTCCCACCTTAATTCATGCCATTAGTTTTGCTCGAAAAGAATCTGTTCCCTGCCTTGCCTTGCGGTTAGTTCGGCAAAATTTGGGCGCGAATATCCTCGAATCCTTTGCGCAGCCCCACGGTGCCCACCGCAGTGGCCCCCGGCGGCCTTACGCGGAACGCCATGGGCCGATGCTCGCGGTCGGTCCAAATATCAAACGCAAGGCGAAACATTTGGCCGCCCGGCAACGGAATGTTTTCAAGGAAATAGAAATGCCGCAACGCCAGCTTCTCGCCGCCGGGTCGGGTCACGTCGGTTTCGTCCTTTAGTTCAATTTGCACCAGGTCGTCGGTCAACGCGCGCGCTTGGTTCAAGTCTTGCCCCGCCCACAAAAATTCTTGCGGGCCGCCGGTTGAAAAATTGTAGTGCCGCGTCATCACGAACATCGGGTTGATGCTCGGCGCCATGTCGATCAGGCAGGTGGGGTCGCACGCCGAGACCGATGTGGTTGGCTTGCCCTTGCCCGTCACTGTAATTTTGGCCTTGCCTGCTTTGCGTTCAATCGCAATGGCCACCGGCGCGCCATCGTAAAACCCAGTGCCGTGAACGGCGGTGGCATTCCACTGCGCGTCATAATCAAACCTGCCGTTGACGCGGTAGCTGCCATTGGCCGCCGTCATGCTGTTGAGCAGCGTGAACCCGCCCTCGGGCCGCTGCACGTACTCAAATGTTTCTTCCCGCGCATTGGGGCCGCTGGCCACAACAATGACGCCGCTATCAATCACCTTCGCCCCAGCCACGCCGGTATACAACGATGGGTCGGCGGCGGCGACCGCACGCGACAGGGCCAGCAGGGCGAGAAGCAGAATGAAACGCATGGTGTCGGCTCCATCAAAGGGTTGTGAGTTCAGGATCTTAACAGCCCCAGGCCTTCCCCCAAGCCCTAAGTGATCTTGGTTTCCAGGCTGTGCGCGGCATCGATAAAAATTGGCACGTACTTTTCTTCCAGTTGCTTCTTATTGAGCACCGAAGCGAAGAAGCGCATCGTCAAGCATCCGGCGACTTTTTTGTTATGCATAATGGGAATGGCAATGGCCGCCGTGCGCTTCAGCCCGGTGTTGTGGGCGTATCCTGAAAAAAACGCATACCCTTTTTCGAGAATGGTGGGCAGCGCTGCCCGAAATGTCGCGAGTTGTGCATTTGTTCCGCGCAATTTCTTATAGGGATCAGACATGCTTGAGGCGATGAGGTCTTCACGCACATCAGGCGGACTGAACGCGAGGTAGGCATAGCCCGCCGCTGTCGC
Source organism: Alphaproteobacteria bacterium (assembly GCA_031362385.1). GTDB lineage: Bacteria > Pseudomonadota > Alphaproteobacteria > Rhodospirillales > Rhodospirillaceae. Next base: position 1,759 of record JANLSL010000632.1, read on the forward strand.
CAGCAAGGGCGAGAGCATGCCGGTATTAAACCGCGTCTCGATCATCGGGCTTTCAAAGTCGCTCG
>JANLSL010000707.1:0-6674 GCA_031362385.1 Alphaproteobacteria bacterium
GTTGGAGCAGCTGAGGCACCGCCGGGGACGGCCAGCCTGGTTCCTCTGAACGCATCAGCATTAAAGCGAATGCCCGGCGCAAACTGGTAGATCCCGCCCAACATCCACTGGTTGTTGTCGAAGCTGCGGCCCGCAAAAGCCGGGGTGCTTTGGCCCACGGCATACGTCACGCGTATATCGAAAGCCCCAACGCCGTACCCAAGGCCGGCTTGCAATGACTGTGATGATTGCAAATTGCCAACGATGGTATTTTCGTTAAGGCCGCTGACCGCGCCTTGAAAATAAAACCCGGCGTAGCCAACCGAGGCCCCAAGGTTAAAGGCCTTTGAATAGTCAGTGGCCAGAAACATCGGCCGGTCAGCAAAACGGGCGAACACGCCAACTTCGCCGCCGTAGATCGACGCCGAATAGCGTGCGGCAACGTCTTGCCCAAAAGCTTCGCTGCCAAGAACTGCGCCCGAAAAATAATCCTTAGATGATACCGGCAATGTGATCATGCCGTAGACAGGGCTTACGGTTCCAATCGTGAGATTGGCTTCGGGCGTTGCTTGGTTTTGCGCACTGCTCAGCCGGGCTTCCTCGGCGCGCAACGACGCACCAGCCATCATCGCCATGGCGGCGCAGAAGCTAACCGTTGTTTTGAATACCGATTTCATTGTCGTGTTAACCATTTTGGCTACCCTAAGCCCCACGCGCCGGAGGCTCAATAGTTTGCGCTGCAATAAAGTAACGACGCGAAAATATGTGACAAATAATCAACATTCAGGCCAGCATTTGGGCCAAGTGTTGCAATAATGCCTGCGAAATATTGCTGTTTTCTGACGCCCCATGACCAGATGAACGCCTGATCCTGCCCCTGTGTTGCGACTCGGCGGAGGGGCCCTGCCGGGCCGCACTCAAATACTCAGCCTTCGCCCTTGGTTTTGGTCTTGCCGGGCTCGGCGTTTTTTTCCAGGAACTCAATAATCATCCCGGCAATATCGGTGTCGGTTGCCTTTTCAATGCCCTCTAAGCCTGGTGTTGAGTTGACTTCCATTACCACGGGCCCGTGGTTCGAGCGCAGCATATCCACGCCGCACACATTCAGGCCCAGTATCTTAGCCGCGCGCACAGCTGTTGAGCGTTCCTCAGGCGTGATTTTGATGGCGCTGGCCTTGCCGCCGCGATGCAGGTTCGAGCGAAATTCACCCGCTGCTCCTGTGCGCTGCATCGAAGCCACAACTTTTCCACCAATGACAATCGCACGAATATCTGTGCCGCCGGCTTCTTTGATAAACTCTTGAACCAATATGTTGGCTTCAACACCACCAAACGCTTCGATAATACTTTTGGCCGACGATGGCGTTTCAGCCAACATCACGCCAATCCCTTGCGTTCCTTCAAGCAACTTAATCACCACGGGCGTACCGCCCACCATGCTGATCAAGTCCTCGGGCTGATTGGTGACGTGTGCAAACGCGGTCACCGGAAGACCAATCCCTTTGCGTGACAGCAATTGCAGGCAGCGCAGTTTGTCGCGCGAGCGGCCAATGGCGACAGATTCGTTCAGCGGGTAGACGCCCATCATCTCGAACTGGCGCAGCACAGCGAGCCCGTAAAAGGTGATGGAGGCCCCGATCCGGGGAATGACGGCATCAAACCCCTCAAGTGAGCGGCCCTTGTACCTGACATCGGGCCGATGCGAGGCAATGTTCATGTAGCATTTGAGGGTATCAAAAACTTCGATCTCATGGCCGCGCGCGCGTGCCGCCGCCACCAAGCGTTGGTGGGAATATAGCCCGGCATTTCGTGCCAACATGGCCAACTTCATTGCGGCGAACCCCAGTGAGGGCTTCTTAAGTTCGGAAGCTCTTGATGATTTCGACCCAGACCATACCCGTTAGGCCCCCCAAGGCAAGCCCAGAACAGCGCCAAGAAGTTATGTTTTACAATGGGTTATCTATTTTCTAGGGGCTTACATTTGGCGCAGTTTAGAGAAGCTGCGCCTTTTCTTCTTTTTGCGAATCACGAACGAGCGCCCCGGGTCGACCAGATAGCGCCGCCGGAGGGCTTGGCGGCCCAAAAGCATCCTAAAGCCCATTTGGTCACGGTCGGTGAGTGTCAGTTCGATGGGATAGGCCGACTTCCCGATTTTCAGAACGGTACGAATCACCGGCCGCTCTTCGCGTTTGCCGCCTGAGTCGGTAATGGTGCGGTGGTCGATGACGAGTGCGACACATTTTACCTCTGGCGTGGAGCGACGCTGCAAGGGGAGCACAAAAAACCGCACATAAGCTGCACCATCTTTCGTGAAGGGCGTCACGCGAAACGCATGAAGCGTTGACGTGCGAGCCCCGGTGTCGAGTTTCGCTTTGATTTTGGGCACCTTCAGATCAGGCAGCCGCACCCATTCGCGCCACCCAACGATTTTCTTTTTTTTACGCTCGAGAATGACGAGCGCGCTTTTCCGTTTTGGCTTTTTCTTTATCGTCACGTGCCTTGCCCAACAGTGGGGCGCCCCTGCCCCAGGAACGTCTGCACCAGTGTGCCGGTTGCAACCAGCTTGCCATCGCGTTCGCGCACCAGTTTTACGTCGACGAACGCTTGGCGCGCACCAGCCCCCACAATACTAACTTCAGCGATCAGTGATTCATTTGATTTTGCGGCGCGCAGAAAATTTACCGACATCTGTGCGGTTGAAAATGCCCGCTGTCCGCCGCCAAACCACGTGGCTAAACCTGCGGCATCATCAATCATCGCCGCCAGATACCCGCCCAACACGGTGCCGTTTGGATTGTTAAGGTCAGGTGATGGTGTATAGCGAACACGCGACGCGCCACTGCTGTCATCGCTGGCCAAAGGTTCGCCGCCCAGAAGTTGGCGCGACTTAAAACTTGGCAGCTGTGCCACGTCAACGGCGGTCATGCCGCGGCCTTGGCGCGGTCATAGCCGACTTTAAGTTCTGCGACGATCTCGCTGACCGATTGAATTGCTTTGGTGGCGCGAACCCCTTGGCCCGCTGACCAAATATCACGCCAAGCTTTTGTTTCGGCTGCCTCGCTGCCACGACTATCAAACTTCTTCTCAGCGCGAACGCCGAGCTGGCTGGGATCAAGACCTGCTTTGACAATGCTGGGTTTAAGATAATTGGCGGGCACGCCCGTAAAATGCGCTGTGCAGATAATGTCTTCTTCGGTGCTGTCGACAATCATTTGCTTGTGGCCAACGGCTGCCATGCTTTCTGGAGTGGGGATAAAACGCGTGCCCACATACCCGAAATCAGCACCAAGAACTTCGGCCGCGCGTACCCCCGCACCATCAACAATGCCGCCGCCAAGAACAATCGGCCCGGAAAAAAACTCTCGTATTGCTGGAACAAACGAAAATGCGCTGATGGGGCCGGTGTGGCCGCCAGCCCCTGCGGCCACCAGCACCAGGCCATCAACCCCAGCCGTGACTGACTTTTTTGCATAGGCGACCGAATTCACATCTGCGAACACCAGCCCGCCGTAAGCATGAACACCTTCAATAACATTGGCGGGTGTGCCCAATGCCGTAATGACAATTTCGGGTTTGTACTTCAGCGTCATTGCCAAATCATCTGCTGCCCGCGGGTTTGAGCGATGCACAATCAAGTTGGCGGCCCAGGGTGCGGGTTGACCACCAGCTTTTTTGAAATCATCAAGCTCAGCCACAATGCGTTTGAACCACTGTTCCAAAACTTCAATCGGACGCGCATTCAATGTGGGAAATGAGCCAATAACCCCCGCCTTGCACGCCGCAATAACCAGATCAGGCCCTGAAACCAGGAACATCGGCGCAGCAATAACCGGCACCACCATGCGCGATTTGATGTTGGCAACTTTGAGTGCAACCCGCGAGCCGTCAGCCATGCTGCTTCCTTAATTCGTTCTTCAAAACTTTCCCTTGCGCGCTGAGGGGAAGCTCTGACACCACGATCATACTCTTGGGGATTTTATAGGGTGCAATTTTTCCACGGCAGCGGTGCAGCATTTCACTTGGATCAATCGTGTGATTGGTGCGCGCCACCACAATGGCCCGGCCCACTTCGCCCCAGGTTGGATCAGGCACACCAATAACTGCGACATGGGCGACTTCGGCAAAGCCTGCCATCAAGTTCTCGACCTCAGCCGGATAAACATTCTCGCCGCCCGAAATGAACATATCTTTTTTGCGATCGACTAAATACACCACGCCATCGGTGTCCATGCGGCCCATATCGCCGGTGCGAAACCAGCCCCCAACAAATGCATCTTTGGTTGCTTGGGGCTGGCGCCAATAGCCCGGTGTTACGCCAGGGCTTTGGATTTGAATCTCGCCCACCGTGTTTGGCGGCACTTCTTTTCCATGATCATCGGCGATTCTGATCTGCGCCATGACAACAGCGCGGCCCACGGCACCGGGCTTTAGAAGCGCTTCTTCGTGCGAAAAGCTAGCCCCGCCAAACACCTCGGTCATGCCGTACCCGGGCGAGAGCGCGCAGCCTTTTTCAGCCCAGGTCCGCATCAGGTCTTCGGTGGGCGACGCACCGCCAATGGCAGCGATGCGTAAACTTGGAAATTGTGCGAACGCAAATTTTGGGTGCCGCGCCATAGCAATGAATTGAGTTGGAACGCCCAGCGTGTGCGTGACGCCCAATGTTGGGTCAGACAAATAATCCAAACATGTGTCTGGTTGCCACGTCCCCAGCACCGCAATGGCGCCGCCCACATGCAGCGTCGCCGTCGCATATGAATTAAGCCCCGCCGTATGAAAAAGCGGTGCGGACGTCAGCGTGACACAGCCAGGGCCCAAACGTGCGTTCACCGAAGACTGCATCAGCATCACCATGGTCATGCGCCAGGTTCCAATAACGCCCTTGGGTTTGCCTGTGGTTCCCGACGTATAGAGCAGCAAGTTCATATCATCGAGGGACTGTGCAACAAACGAGGTATCGGTTGGGCTATCAATGATCGCGCGCTCGTAATCTGACGACGGATCGCCGGGGCGGCGACGCAAGACAGGGATGTTTTTTGCATCAATATTTTCTGCGAACTCCTCGTCGATGATGATCAATGCTGGATCGCCATCTTTCTGGATCTCGGCCAGCTCAGGCGGTGCCAGTCGCCAATTGATCGGCATGTATGCAGCACCCAAACGCCAGGCGGCAAACATCATATCGTAAATGTCGGTTGAGTTGCGTGCGACACACATCACGCGGTCGCCGCGCGCAACGCCGATCTTTTTCCACGCTGCTGCAAGTTTACAAACGCGATTAAACATCTGGGCGTAGGTGAATCGCCGACGCGTTGCCAGATCAATCAGCGCAATTTTTTCAGGGTGCGTGCGCGCAATGTGCGCCAGCCAATCGAGGATCAATGTTTCGACAGATGCTGGTGATGACATGACGACTGCGACCTAGAATGCGAGCTTCACGCCAGTGAGGAGGCCCAAGCCATCCCAGCTTTGCTGTGCTGCATCACGTTGTACAGCATAGAACCCCGCGAGCCCGACATTCACGCCTGTACGTATGCGGTAATTGCCCTGCAAGGTGGCACGTTGAGCCTGCTCGCGCAGCACAGCGCCCGGGATGGGCTCGCGTCGTGACGCTAAATAGGTGGCCGATATTTTATAGGGTCCAATGCCGTAGAGTGCGCCGATACTCCAGGCGGTATCGTCTTTTCCGCTCGCCGGGGTTGAGGCTAAATAAGTAGCGGCAAGCTCCCACCCGCCATAGGTAACCTGGGCATTCGTGTTCCATGCTTTGGTGGCGTTCTTAAGCGCAGCACGTGAGTCAGACTGAAAATATCCAGCGGCAATGCGGTATGTGCCTGCAGAATAGCGGCCTTCATACCGCCCAGACACATCAACGCCATTTCGAGCTGAGGTTGTGCGATTGATCGTTCTGCTGTCGGTGCCAGTACTGGGGTGGAATGAAAGTCCAAATTTTAATCCGGGCAAGAATGCTGGGGTTTCATAGGTCACGCCAAACGCATGATCTGCGAAACGTTTGAAGGTGAGGGCATCGCGCGTGGTAATGCCGGTGCGGGCTTTGAGCACATCGCCAATAATTTCTTCGGTTGGTGTTAAGAATGCTTCGGGGGCAGCGTCTTCAATAATGCTGCTGTTGACACCCTCGCGTTTTCCAACACGGAATTTTCCAACTGCCGTCACCGCATCAACATAAATTCGATCAGCACCGAATTGATTTCGGGTTCCGCCTGAGAATAGGTTTTTAGCGGTGCTGTTGAGTTCCAACACGCCGCTCAACCGAATGCCATTATCGAGCGTTTTCGCAGAGTCAAAATACGCAGCTGCATTGGCAAATGCGTTTACGGATTTCAGATTTTCGGCTGGCGATTGGTCCTGGTCGCGGGCGAACACAAAAGCGCGCGCACGCCCACTTACTTCCACGGCTAGCGGTTCACTTGCATGTGCGGCCAAGCCCAGCACGACGGTTGTAGCCCCCAACGCAACGCCCAGAAACTGATGATAAAGCCGCATTCTTCAACCCATCGCTCAAAGCATGGTTGAGCATATGGCACGGGGCTTACATAAAATCAAAACGAGCCACGATTCCCCAAAGAGAAAGGGGCGGCTGTATTAAGCCGCCCCTTTTGAGGGAGCCCTGCCCGGGCGAATTGGGGAAACGGTGCAGGGCTTGAGGGGTCTGTGTCGGTCTAGAACATGACCTG
>JANLSL010000709.1:0-2192 GCA_031362385.1 Alphaproteobacteria bacterium
CTCGGTCGGGCCCACCGGATTCCCGAAAGCATAAAACTCACTGTCGCCCTGGGACTTGTTCCCAGGGCCCAGGAGTCAGTTCGCCATTTGCGATTTTTGGCCCTGGATCCTGGGGACAGGCCCCAGGATGACAGGTCAGATTAAAATCACGACTGAGTGCTATGTGGGATTTTCTATAAACCGATGACTTTCGAAGCTCTTGCCCAGCCCTTCCGTGGCTGGACTTGGCGCTGACCGGCAGGGTACAAACGCGCCCACCACAAACAGCCCACCACAAACAGTATGTAGAGCCATGGTTACCACCAAGGACGTTCGGTCCACCTTTCTCGAATACTTTGCCAAGAACGGCCATGAGGTTGTCGCCTCGAGCCCGTTGGTGCCGCGCAATGACCCAACGTTGATGTTCACCAACGCGGGCATGGTGCAATTCAAGAACGTGTTCACCGGCAATGAAAGTCGCCCTTATAAGCGCGCCACCACGTCGCAAAAGTGTGTGCGCGCTGGCGGTAAGCACAATGACCTGGACAACGTGGGTTATACCGCCCGCCATCACACCTTTTTTGAGATGCTGGGTAATTTCTCGTTCGGCGATTACTTCAAAGAAGAAGCCATTAAACTCGCCTGGGATTTAATCACGCGCGATTACGGCTTGGCCAAGGACAAGCTCACAGTCACCGTTCACTCATCTGACGAAGAAGCCGCCAAGCTGTGGAGCAAAATCGCCGGGTTACCTGACTCGCGCATTATCCGCATTCCCACCAGCGATAATTTCTGGGCGATGGGTGACACGGGGCCGTGCGGGCCGTGCACCGAAATTTTCTATGACCATGGCGACAAAATACCGGGCGGACCTCCGGGCAGTGTGGACGCTGATGGCGACCGGTTCATCGAGATCTGGAACCTCGTGTTCATGCAGTACGAGCAAATCTCGGCCACGGAACGCATTAACCTCCCCAAACCTTCTGTGGATACCGGCATGGGGCTCGAGCGCATTACCGCCGTCATGCAAGGTGTGCACGACAACTACGATATCGACTTATTCAAAGCCCTCATTGCGGCCATCGCAGCGGCAGCCAAAACTGATCCGAGCGGCCCGCACAAAGCCTCGCACCGCGTCATCGCCGATCACCTGCGCGCCGCGGGCTTCTTGATCGCCGATGGCGTATTGCCGTCCAACGAGGGCCGTGGCTATGTGCTGCGCCGGATCATGCGCCGCGCTATGCGCCATGCCCACTTGATGGGTTGCACCGACCCTGTGATGTATCGCTTGGTCCCCGCACTCGTGTCGCAAATGGGCCAGCAATTTCCGGAAATCGAGCGCGCGCAGCCGCTGATTACCGAGACATTGATGCTGGAAGAAACCCGCTTTAAGTCGATGCTCGAACGCGGTCTCAAGTTACTCGATGAGGAAACCAAAAACATTTCGTCCGGGGCAAAGCTGTCGGGTGATGTGGCATTCAAGCTGTATGATACGTATGGCTTTCCGCTTGATCTGACCCAAGATGCCTTGCGTGCGCGCAATATCGGCGTGGATCTGGATGCTTTTAGCGCCGCCATGGAGCGCCAGCGCGCTGAGGCGCGTAAAGCGTGGTCTGGCTCGGGTGATGCCGCCACCGAAAAAGTGTGGTTCGAAGTCAAAGACAAAGTCGGGGCCACAGACTTTTTGGGATACTCCACCGAAACAGCCGAAGGCCGGATTACATCATTAGTAGTTGGTGGTGTGCCAGCCGCCAAAGCTAACCAAGGCGACATGGTTGCGGTGGTTGCCAATCAAACGCCCTTCTATGCAGAATCGGGCGGGCAAGTGGGCGATACCGGTATAATCGTCACCGCAGGTGGCAAGTGCGAAATTGCCATCACCGATACGCAGAAAAAAGCCGAAGCCGTGTTTGTGCATATCGGCACCGTCACCAAGGGCATTGTCGCTGTGGGCGATGAGGCTGCGTTTCATGTCGATGGCGCACGGCGCGCAGCCATTCGTGGGCATCACTCAGCCACACACTTATTACATGCAGCCTTGCGCAAAACTTTGGGTTCGCACGTCACGCAAAAAGGCTCGCTTGTCTCACATGATAAATTGCGTTTCGACATCAGCCATAACAAGGCGATCTCGGCGGAAGATATCCGCAGCATCGAAGACCAAGTTAATGCGCAAGTGCGTGCCAACATCGAAGTCACCACCCGACTGATGG
>JANLSL010000710.1:0-4932 GCA_031362385.1 Alphaproteobacteria bacterium
GTTGGAGATGGACGCGGCGAGCCGCACCGGTATCGACGACATTCGTGAACTGCTCGACGGCGTGCGCTATCGCCCAACATCGGCGCGCTACAAAGTCTATATCGTCGACGAAGTCCATATGCTGTCTGAGAAAGCATTCAACGCATTACTCAAAACGTTGGAAGAGCCGCCGGCTCATGTGAAGTTTATTTTTGCCACGACTGAAATTCGCAAAGTTCCAGTGACGGTGCTGTCGCGCTGTCAGCGTTTTGATTTACGGCGCATTGAATCGGACGAATTGATAAAACTTTTTTCAGGCGTTGCCGCGAAAGAGGGCTCGAAGGTTGAGCCCGGTGCGCTCAATCTGATTGCGCGGGCTGCCGATGGTTCAGCGCGTGATGGACTATCAATTCTTGACCAAGCGATTTCCCAAGCAACCGGGGCTGGCGATCAAACTGTGACCGAGCAAGCGGTGCGCGATATGCTGGGCTTAGCTGACCGCGCCCGAGTATTTGACCTGTTTGATGCGGTCATGCGCGGCGATGTGAAAGCCGCACTTGCTTTAATGCATGATCAATATGCTGCTGGCGCAAACCCAGTCGTGGTTGTGCAAGATTTGTTGGAGTTGGTGCACTGGCTGACGCGCGTGAAAATCTCATCAGAGACGGCACGTGATCCGGGCCTTGCCGAGACTGAGCGTACGCGCGGTCTTGAGATGGCGCGAGGATTGCCCGTCGCTGCTTTGTCACGCGCTTGGCAAATGTTGCTTAAAGGTTTGAGCGAGGCGCGCTCGGCCCCGCTTCCGCTGCAAGCCGTTGAGATGGTTTTGATTCGTCTTGCCTATGCTGCTGATCTGCCCACGCCAGGTGAGGCCATCAAAACGCTACACAGCGGTACAGTTAGTGCGACTGCACCTAAAAGTGCACCGCCATCGCCACCCCCGCCCGCACCGCGCGCTGCAATGGGTATGGCCAGTGGTGCGTCAAGCCCAGCGTTGCAAACAATGCCCGAGCCGGTTGCGGCCCCACCTGTTGCTGTAATCTCAGCCGAAGTCTTGTCGTTAAAATCATTCGCCGATGTTGTGGCATTATTCGAACGCAAACGTGAAATTCTGCTGGCCGCCCAACTCACGCGTGGTGTGCGTCTGGTTCGGTTTGAACAAGGGCGCATTGAGTTTAACCCCGAAAAAGGCACTCCTTCAGATTTGGCTGGCCAAGTGGGTAAGTTACTCACGCAATGGACTGCGCAGCGCTGGATTGTCAGTGTGGTCAATGTCGCGGGGGGCAATACCTTGCACGAACAGGCTGAAGAGAAGGCAAGATCGGAGCCTTTGATCAAATCACTTCTGGACGCTTTTCCGGGTGCCAAGATCGATAAAATTAATCGCGCGCAAGACTAATTTTCAATTTGTTGATGATCGGAGATCGGCGCTGATGAAGAACCTCGGCCAAATGATGCAAAAAATGCAAGAAGTGCAAAGCCGCATGGTCGACATGCAGGCGCGATTGGCAGATCTTGAAATATCGGGCAGTGCGGGCGGTGGCATGATTACAGCCGTCATGAACGGCAAGGGTGAGCTGCGCCGCATCAAGATCGACCCCTCAATGATCAAAGCTGATGATAAAGAAATGCTGGAGGATTTGATTGTTGCTGCGGTCAATGATGCCAAAGGCAAAGTTGATACAACGGCGCAAGACGAAATGGGCAAAATCACCGGTGGGTTAGCGTTGCCGCCTGGCTTCAAATTACCGTTTTAATATCAGCGCGTTTTTATTATGGCCGGAGCGGAAATTGAGGCGTTGATTCGCCACCTGGCAAAGATGCCAGGGCTGGGGCCGCGTTCAGCCCGGCGCATCGCGCTGGCACTTCTCAAGAAGCGCGAGACGATGCTTGACCCACTGGTGCGTACCTTGATGGCCGCCGCAGAGACAGTGAAGATATGTGCGACGTGCGGCAATTTCGATAGCCAAGACCCTTGCGCGATTTGCAGCGATCAGCGACGAGATGCAACGCTGGTGTGTGTGGTGGAGGGCGTGTCTGACCTTTGGGCGCTGGAGCGTACGGCAGCATTCAAGGGCCGCTATCATGTTACAGGTGGTTTGCTTTCGCCAATTGATGGCATCGGCCCTGAAGACCTAAAGATTGACCGGCTTTTGGCCCGTGCACAAAAATCAGAGATTAAAGAAGTCATTTTAGCATTAAGTGCGACGGTTGATGGCCAAACAACGGCTCATTACATCGCTGATCGCCTTAAAGATGCCGGTGTTACAATCTCAGGCCTCGCACATGGAGTACCAGTAGGCGGGGAGCTTGATTATCTCGATGACGGGACAATTTCAGCGGCCCTAAAGGCGCGCAGGCCTATGTAGCCGCGCGGGGCCCATGTAGCCCCTGCCACAGCGCTGCCATGATTGTGGCGTAAGGGGTGAATCGAATCTGATGTTGTTGAGTCATATCTCGTATGCGAGAAGTAACTTTGTACGTGAGTTTGAGGAGGTGTTGATGATTCGCAATTGTGTTGTCGCTGTTGTCGCAGCCGTGGCGTTGTCGGCCTGCGTTGGTCCGCGTTTTGTGACGTCAGACGTCACGCGCTTTCACACCCTACCATCCGCACCGTCGGGGCAGTCATTTGCGATTACCGCGCTTGATAAAGAGCAAGAGCAAAGCCTTGAGTTCAAGCAATATGCTGATCTCGCGAATGCAAAATTGACCGCATTAGGCCTTAAGCAGTCCACCGGTGGCCCCAGCAAAGCTGATTACGTCGTCACCATGAAATACAGTGTTGATGGCCCGAGCCCCGATGTGCGTACCCGCACGTCATCTGTGTCAATCGGATATGGTTTTGGTGGCCCACAATGGCGCGGGTATGGCGCCTATGACCCGTTCTATGAAAACTATGCGAACACGCAGCAAGTCTATGTGCGCCGCGTTGAGGTGAACATCTACAAAGCGTCGACCTACGGGTCGCCTAGCCCCGAGCGCGTGTTCGAAGGCCGTGCCCTCAGCGAAGGTCTCAATGGCCAAGTCGTGCCAGTGATGCCTTATATTCTCGATGCGCTGTTTAAAGATTTTCCTGGCGCTTCGGGCTCTACAAAAACGGTGCGTGTTGAAGTGCCGCCGGGCGTAGATGCCGCTGCAACGGTTACTTCACCGAGCGCGCGGTCGGGTTACTAAGGCTTAAGCGCTCTCGACTTTCAAGCGCGCGCCTTCGGCGGCTGTCACGCGTACGCGTGAGCCGCTCGGCAGGTCAGGGCCGCTCACCAGCCACGACCCGTCGCCGACCATCATTCGGCCGTGGCCATTTTCGATAGCGGTTTGAAGCGTAAAGAGCTGTCCGATATATTGCGCGCCGCGTTGATTAAGGGTGGGGTCTGGGCTATCGCTCGCGTTGGGTTTCCAATAGCGTCGCCCCAGAACCGCTGAGATCACACCCAAAACTGCGAAAATCGCAAAATCAATTTGCCATGCCATGTCGGGCAGAAGCAGCGCAATGAACCCGACCGCCAAAGCAGCCAAGCCGATCCACAAAAAGAAAACGCCGGGTGCAAGCAACTCAATCACAAACAACACCAGGGCGAGGGTCCACCAACTCCAGTGATTAAAATGCAAAAGAAAGTCGGTCATGGTCGCGTCTCCATTCACCCGGCGTCAGGAATGCGCGCTGTTTTAGTCGGCGCAACAGGGGCGGTCTTGCCAAAGGCTTCACGGGCCAGCTCAGCAATGCCGCCAATGGCACCAATAACGCCACTGGCTTCCAGCGGCATGAGAACCAATTTTGCATTGGGGGCCGAAGCCACATCCCGCAACGCCTCTACATATTTTTGGGCCACGAAATAGTTGATGGCTTGCACGTCGCCCTTAGCAATGGCTTCCGAGACCATGGTTGTGGCTTTGGCCTCAGCTTCAGCCAGACGCTCACGCGCTTCCGCCTGACGGAACGCGGCTTCACGCTCGCCTTCAGCTTCGAGAATTTGCCCTTGCTTCTGACCTTCAGCGCGCAAGATGGCTGCCTGTTTGGCACCTTCGGCTTCCAGAATTTGCGCGCGTTTCTCGCGCTCGGCCTTCATCTGGCGGCCCATGGCTTCCACCAAATCTTTGGGAGGTGAAATGTCCTTGATCTCGATGCGCGTGATTTTGATACCCCAGGGTGAGGTGGCTTCGTCCACCACCCTGAGCAGACGTGCGTTGATGGAATCGCGTTGTGCCAGCAATTCGTCGAGGTCCATGCTTCCCATGACGGTGCGGATGTTTGTCATGGTCAGGTTCAAAATGGCGATGTTGATATTGCTGACCTCATAGGCGGCTTTGGCGGCATCGAGCACTTGAAAGAACAACACACCATCTGCGGTAACCACCGCGTTATCTTTGGTGATGGCTTGCTGCGAGGGCACATCTAGCACCACTTCCATCATGTTCATTTTACGCCCAACAGAATCAATGAATGGCGTGATGATGTGCAGGCCTGGCGGCAAGGACCCGATGTACTTGCCAAAGCGCTCGATGGTGTAGTTCCAGCCCTGAGGTACCACCACGACAGCGCGGAAGACGACAATGATACCGAGGAAGGCAAGAACGAGCGCGAAAATGGACCCAGTCACAGGTTATCTCCTTGCGGCGCGAACGGTGTTCGCAGAAGAGGTCATTTAAAATGGAAACCGTGGCGTAATCAAGAACAGCGAGATGTTACTGTAATAAATCTCGCCGAGGTTGTGGCAGGTCGGGCGTCAGCAGGTCGGGTGGCTCCACCGCCTCGCCGGTGGAATCCAGCGGGATGTTCTCAATTCGCGACCCACGTTTAACTATTTTCTCGGTCGATGTTTGAATTTCTTTGATATCGCTTTGGGCCTGACCAAAATGACGCCCAAGCTCAGCCACGCGCTTGTCCAACCGCACCACATCCTTGGTGAGTTCGCCAATCTCGCGCTGAATCAAATGGGCTTGTTCGCGCATCCG
>JANLSL010000018.1:0-1922 GCA_031362385.1 Alphaproteobacteria bacterium
GGATTTCGTCGTGGACGACAAATCAGTTTTAGCGCGCGCCACGGCGACATCATCCCGAAGCCGGGCAACGCTTTGTTCCAAATCGCGGATTCTTTTGCGCGCGGCGCGTAAGGCGCTGCGCTTTTCAGCACCCCCCATCCACGCCGCGATAGCGCCTGCGCCAAAGCCAAGCAGGATGGCCACTAAAATAACTGCGTAAAGGCCCGCTTCGATACGGAATGGAAACGGCCAAACCTCGATGACAATAGGTTGGCGGTTTGAGACCGCAAACAACACCACGATCAGCGCCACCAGGGCGGCGATAAGTGAGTTAAAGAAACGCAAGGGTTGACCTAAAAATCAGCGTGACGGTAAAGCGTGGCGGCGGGTGCCGGCCTGGAGCGTTTGAGGGCGAAGCGGACTTCGGTTCGCCCAATAAAAGCGCGACCAAACAAGACTCTACGGCACGACTTCGATTCAATTAAAAGCAATCGCGCTCTAGCCATTCATCATGTCACGCAGCTGTTTGCCGGTCTTGAAATAAGGCACGGCCTTCTCAGCCACCGCAACAGATGCGCCCGTGCGCGGGTTACGCCCGACGCGAGAATCGCGGTGTTTGACTGAGAATGCGCCAAAGCCGCGCAGTTCGACGCGATCGCCGCGACTGAGTGCTTTAGAGACTTCGTCAAAAATACTGGTGACGATGCGCTCCACATCGCGCTGATACAGATGCGGATTGCGCGAGGCAATATGGGCAATGAGCTCAGACTTCGTCATAGGCAGCTCCCCCTCCTGTCTGCACTCAAGCGCAAAAACACCGCTAGATCAACAGGATAGCACCAAGAATGCGGCGGACTTTAGCCAGAGTCAAGCCTAAGCCCCTCAAAACTAAGTGTTTTCCCTCCCCGCACGGCGCCAGGCCCGCCAAAGCAAACGGGCGCCCCGTAAGGGACGCCCGCTGTAAAAGGTTAAAAAAGCTAAGAATCTCGCGTTATTCGTCTTTTGCCTTATCGGCGGATTCTTTCTGCTTTTGCTTAATGGCCGCGCCCAGAATGTCGCCCAATGAGGCACCCGAGTCGGTTGAGCCGAACTCAGCCATGGCTTGCTTCTCTTCTTCCACTTCGCGCGCCTTGATCGAGAGTGTCAGTTTGCGCGACTTGGCGTCGATGGCGATAATCCGCGCATCGACTTTTTCGCCAATCGCAAAGCGGTCGGTACGTTGTTCCGAGCGCTCTTTGGCCAGTTCGTTCTTTTTGATATAGCCAGGGACCGTATCGTTGACCATGACTTCCAAGCCGAACTCGGCCACTTCTTTCACCACGCAGGTGACGACTTGACCCTTCTGGAGGCCCGTTGAGGCTTCGGCAACCCGGTCGCCCGTCAGCTGCTTCACGCCCAATGAGATGCGCTCTTTCTCAACATCAACATCCAACACTTTGGTTTGGACGTTCTGACCTTTTTGATAGGTCTTGAGTGCAACTTCGCCTTCTTGGTCCCACGACAGGTCTGAGAGGTGGACCATGCCATCGATTTCGCCATCGAGGCCGACGAACAAACCGAACTCGGTGATGTTCTTGATTTCGCCTTCAAGCACAGTCCCGACTGGGAACTTGTCCTTGAACGATGACCATGGATTGTCCATGCACTGTTTCAGGCCCAATGAGATGCGGCGCTTCTCTTGGTCCACATCCAATACCATCACATCGACTTCTTGGCTGGTGGAGACAATCTTTCCAGGATGAACGTTCTTCTTGGTCCAGCTCATTTCTGAATCGTGCACCAAGCCTTCAACGCCGGCTTCCAGTTCCACAAATGCGCCGTAGTCGGTGATGTTAGTGACGCGGCCTTTGAGGCGCGCATCTTTCGGATACTTGGCAACCGCGCCATCCCATGGATCGGCTTCCAGTTGCTTCATGCCCAGCGAAATGCGCTGTGTCTCCATG
>JANLSL010000026.1:0-6786 GCA_031362385.1 Alphaproteobacteria bacterium
CAGATTCGCGTGACCGATGCCGATCAGCGGTGTGAACACCGATTGATGCGCACCCCCTTCGCCCCCAAGTGTGATCCCCGACGGGGTTGCCACCAACATAAAGCGAGCGTCTTGATAGGTTGCATACGTCAGCGCATCTAAGCCACGGGCAATAAACGGATCGTACAAAGTACCCACTGGCAACAACCGCGCATCAAACAACTCAGCCGACAGCCCCAGCGCACCCAACAACAAGAATAAATTATTTTCGGCGATGCCGAGCTCGATGTGCTGGCCCTTGGGGTCTTGCGCCCACTTCTGTGGCGAGGGCACATGCATTTGGCGAAAAATATCTTCGCGCCGTTTGGTATGAAATGGACTGCGTTGATTGACCCAGCCGCCCAGATTGGTCGAGACCGTAACATCAGGCGATGTAGTGACAATGCGCGCGGCGAGTGGTGTTTGGTTGCGGCCCAACTCGTGCATGATTTTGCCAAAGGCTTCTTGCGTGGTCATGCGCTCGCCCTTTGGCACACTGAGTTCATGTACCGGGACACTGGCCGCTTTGGTTAGCTTCTTCTCGCGCGTGACGCGGGCTTTAAAGGGTGCGGCATCTATAAATGCGCGTAAGATTTTTTCCTGTTTCTCAATTCCGGCAAAGGGCTGCCACTCTTGGCCATCAGCAATATTGAGCTCTTTTTTGAACTGCGCGATTTGGCCGTCAGTCATGATGCCGGCGTGGTTGTCTTTATGGCCCGCCAGGGGCAAACCAAACCCTTTGATGGTGTAGGCAATAAAGCAGGCGGGTTTGTCGCTTTTGGAGGCTTCTTCAAAGCCGCGAATGATGGCTTCCATGTCGTGGCCACCCAAGTTGGTCATCAGCGCATGGAGGCTAGCGTCATCGTGCGCCTTCAAAAATGCATCAAGACCTTTTTCAGCCTTGAGATCGCGGCTGAGATGTTCACGCCACGCCGCACCGCCTTGGAACGTGAGTGCGGAATATAATTGGTTGGGGCAATCATCGATCCAGCTTTTAAGCGCGGGACCGATAGGTGTTTTGAACGCTGCTTCCAACTTCAACCCGTACTTCAACAGAATGACGTTCCAATCAACGGTTTGAAAAAAACCTGTGATACGTTTGAACAACTGGTCGTTCACCACGCCATCAAGGCTTTGGCGATTGTAATCAACAATCCACCAGACGTTTTTAACTTCGTGCTTCCAGCCCTCGAGGAGCGCCTCATAGATGTTGCCCTCATCGAGTTCAGCATCACCCAACAACGCAATCATGCGGCCGGGCTTTGCGCTGGTCAGATCATGGTGGTGCAAATAATCCTGCACCAGGGAGGCAAATAAAGTCTCAGCAACACCCAGCCCGACCGAGCCGGTTGAAAAATCGACATCCGCTTTGTCTTTGGTGCGCGACGGGTAGGGCTGTACGCCACCAAATCCGCGAAAGTTTTGCATTCTTTCCAAGGTCTGGTTGCCGAACAAATACTGAATGGCGTGAAAAACGGGCCCAGCATGGGGCTTCACCGCGACCCGGTCTTCGGGGCGCAGCGTATGCAAATACAGCGCGGTCATCACGGTGGACATGGACGCGCATGAGGCCTGGTGGCCGCCAACTTTAATGCCGTCGGCATTGGGGCGAATATTGTTAGCGTTGTGGATCATCCACGTCGCCAACCACAGAATTTTTTTCTCGAGCGTTTTGAGATGCGCCAAACCGTGCGCGGAAATCATCAGCGTTCTCCCCGTTTAACAGGCGGATTTTAGGGCGCAGGGCGGGGGCAGGTCCTTGCGAAGTCTTGCCATGGAGGCTCATTTTTAGCAATAATAGACAATAAAAATAACTATTAATGGTGAATTATGCCAAAAACTGACCTTGATGAGATGGACTTGCGCCTTTTGCAGACGGTCCAAGAACATGCGCGGCTGAGCAATGTCGAGTTAGCCGAGCACGTTGGCCTTTCAGCCTCGCCCTGTTTAAGGCGTATGCGCCAGCTGGAAGAGCGCGGCGTGATCAAGGGCTACATGACGCTGATCGATCAGAATGCCGTGGGGTTGCCCGTCAGCGTGTTTATCTCGGTCACCTTGAAGGAACAATCCGAACGCGCCCTTGAGGGCTTCGAGAGCCGCATTCGCGCGTTGCCCGAGGTGATGGAATGCTACCTGATGACCGGAGCGGCTGATTATTTGCTGCGCGTGGTCACCGCAGATTTGGCCGCCTATGAGCGGTTTTTAAAAGAACACCTGACCCGGATTCCGGTTATTGCCAGTATTCAATCAAGCTTTGCCTTAAAACAGGTCAGCTTTCGAACCGCTCTGCCGCTCCCCATATAGCAGAATCACTAGAGCCGATGCAGTGCTAGCAGTAGGATCATGGCGGGGAGAACTGTGATGGCGCGCAAGACATCTGAATCAATGCCCGGGCTACTGCCGGGCCAAATGATGGACCGGCCACTGTTGATCGTGCCGCTGTTGCACTATGCCGCACAATTTCATTCCGACACCGAAATCGTCACCCGCAGCATTGAAGGCCCGATTCACCGCACCACGTATGCGCAAATGTATCAGCGTACCCAAAAGCTAGCCCATGCATTGATTGCGCTGGGCGTGAAACCTGGCGACCGCGTTGCGACACTAGCGTGGAATACGTGGCGGCATATGGAGTTGTATTTCGCCGTGGCTGGCATAGGTGCGATTTGTCACACGATCAACCCGCGTCTGTCGCCTGAGCAAATGCGCTACATCATCGACCACGCCGAAGATAAACTTTTGTTTTTCGACATCACATTTGCAGATGCAGTCGCTACGGTATGCAAAGGCAGCGCAAGTTTGCGCGGCCGCATTGTCCTCAGCGACGCGGCCCACCGCCCCACGCATCCTGAGTTGGCAGATGTTCTGAGTTACGAAGAATTGATTGCAGGACACGCCGCGACCTACGACTGGCCTGAGTTCGACGAAAACACTGCAGCTTCGTTGTGTTACACCTCAGGGACCACCGGAAATCCAAAAGGTGTTTTGTATAGTCATCGCGCCATGGTGCTGCATTCATTTGCCAGCTGCATGGCCGCAACCATGCGGCTGCAAGTGACCGACCGCGCATTGCCTGTTGTTCCAATGTTCCATGTTAACGCGTGGGGCTTGCCCTATTCAGCACCCATGAGCGGTGCTGCGCTCATCCTCCCGGGCCGGGGCCTTGATGGACCGAGTTTATTTGAGCTGATGGACACTGAGGCGGTGACGTGCGCGCAGGGCGTACCAACGGTATGGATGAGCTTGCTTGAAACCATGCGTCAAAAAGGACGCAAACCCAATGCACTGGAGCGCATTTTGATTGGTGGGGCGGCAGCTTCGGAAATGTTGATTGAAACTTTTGAAACGCAATTTGGTGTCAGCGTCAACCACGCGTGGGGGATGACGGAGATGTCGCCGTTGGGTGTGGTCAATACCTTAAAGCCAAAGTTTATCAGTAAGCCACTCGCCGAACAGATGCCGCAAAAATTGAAACAAGGTCGCGCTGTTTACGGTGTCGAACTGCGAGTGGTGAATGCCAGCAATGAGATTTTGCCCCACGATGGCAAAACGCAGGGCCATTTACATGTGCGCGGGCCGTGGGTCGTTAAGTCGTACTTCAAATCTGATACCTCAGCCTTAACGTCCGATGGCTGGTTCGACACTGGCGACATCGCCACCATTGATGCCGACGGCTATATGCACATTACTGATCGGGCCAAAGACGTCATCAAATCAGGCGGGGAGTGGATCAGCTCGGTGGATTTGGAGAATGCTGCGTTGGGCCACCCGCACATCGCCCATGCCGCCGTGATCGGAATTCCCCATCCCAAATGGTTGGAACGCCCCTATTTGATTTGCGTGGCCAAGAGCAGTCAAAAGCCCACCTTGGAAGAAGTTAACGCCTATTTGGCAACCAAAGTGCCCAAATGGTGGCTTCCCGATGGGATTGCATTTGTGGACGCTATTCCCTTGGGGGCGACGGGCAAAGTGCTGAAAGCCCAGCTGCGCGAGCAGTTTAAGGGTGTGACGACTGCCTAAAAGATCCTAATTCGAGGGTTTCCGGCCCGTTCAACCCTTTGCCGTTCCTATACAATTTGCTACGACATACCCTACCTACGCACAGGGATGGGGATGATCGGACGGGATGAATACCGGCCGCCTAAATTTTGAGGTTCAAGTCTTCAGGGTTAACAAGTGGCAGATCAATGATGTGCTGCCCTCGGAGGACTCTGCCCGACGCAAAGCCGATGAGCTTCTGGCCATCAAAGGCACCGAAGGTGTGCGCATTATCAAAGAAACGGTTTTTGGCAAAGATAGTCGCCGTGAGACCGAGATTTTCAAGCAGATGAAAGAGGTCGAGAAGGACGAAAACTTCTCCGTCTCGTTGGTCGACGAGGCACCCTTATGCGAGAATTTCTCAGAGTACTATGAAACTCAAGCGCGTGCTGTCATGGGGCGGCTGTTCTCGAAATACCTCGAGAAAATTGAGATTACGCCTCTGGAAATTTTGCACAGCCACAAAAGCCTGAAACGTGCGCTGAACGTCGACGCGATGGTTCCAACCGCCATTGACCGTATTTCCACACTTCATGCCCGCGCCACAAACACCGACAGCAAAAAGCGCAAAGACATTATCCATCTTGCGGTTGATAAAATTTCCGCCCGCGCGCGGGAGATGGATAGCAAACCACTGCCCGACTTAAAGGGTGCATCACTCGACGACATCTGGGTACAGCTCGATTCCAAGATTCCCGACGAGGGCGAGCGTAAGTACATGGCCAACACCGTGTTGGCGCGCGCATCGATTAACTGGACGGGCTGGCTTGGCAAAATGTCTGTCCTGCTGCCCATGGCGAAGGATCTCAAAGACCAGCGCGCACGCGATATGGTCGACGAGATGATGTCAGACATTTTGATTGCGAAAACGGTGGTCAAAGATGTCATCGGCATTTCCAAGCACATGGGCGACGCCATCATGCGCATGCTCGACCTAGTTGAGGGTAAATGCCAACCCAGTAAATTTGCGGTCGAAGAGTTGGTCGAATTGTTAAACGTCATGTTCGCAGCTAACGCATTGCCGCGCTCAAAGAAGGTTTTGTTCGAGCGTATCGAGCGTGACCTTAAAGGGCCAACCCGCCTTACAAACGCCGAAGAAATTGCAGCAGATAAAGAACTCTTTCTCCAGATTCTCAATCGCGTTGTTACCGATCATGGGGTGACGGGTGGTCACGAGATGGCTATGGGGCTTACCGACCGCTGGGCACGTCTGATCAATCTGGGCGGCATGGCCGGGCGCAAGAAAGCGATGGAAGAGGTGCGCGACAAGCTGACCTCAACCACGCGCAAATTCGTTTACCTGATTGGTATGTATGATCCGAACGGCGATGCCAACCTGATTGAAGTCATCACGACGCAGCTCAAAACCTATGCAGGTCAACTTGATACTGTTCAACAAATTGCCCCGGCAGCCACCACGCAAAAAGCACGGCTTCAAGAAGCGACTGCCGTGCAACGCTTGGTTTTAGATTCACCCTTAGAAGAGTCCTTGAAATCCATGCTGGCCAGCAAGTTTGATAATGTGGTGTCGGAGTACATCATCACCAACAAAGTTATTGAGCGCCTGGACGAAATGACGCTGCCGTTCCGCGAACGGGCTAAACGCTTGGTGACCTTCTGCGCCGGTGGCGTTTTAACCGAAGGCAAGGCCAAAACCATCGCGCGCGACAGCGTGGTGAGTTATTTGCGCCGTAAGGATTTTGTCAACGAATACACCGCCGACCTGCTTGACCCGGCCGAGAAAGAAAGCGCGATCCGCGAGTTTTATAGCTTGTTAGCCAAAACCGGGTTTAACGTCTCGGGCTAACCAAGCCTTGGCTAGCCATTTATCTGTGCTCCAAATCACCACCAACAACGTATAACTCTCATCACAGTCTGGGGAGTGCATCATGCTAATCAATACGTGGTACGTGGCTTGCGATGCGGTTGATGTCCCAGCCGACAAGCCCAAAAAAGTGCGCATGTTGGGGCACGACTTTGCTCTGTTTCGCGATAGTGCTGGCAAAATCAACTGCGTCAGCGATATTTGCATTCACCGTGGCGCATCGCTGTCCCACGGGCGTATCCACAACGGCTGTATCGAGTGCCCCTATCACGGCTGGCGCTATAAAGGCGACGGCAACTGCGCTGAGATCCCCGCCCACCCTGACGCCCGCGTCCCTAAGCGCGTCCGGGTCGATGCCTATCCGGTGCAAGAAAAATTCGGTTGGGTATGGGTGTTTTTAGGCGACTTGCCAGAAGCGCAACGCCCCCCAATTCCTGAAGTGCCCGAGTTTACCGACCCAGCACGGCGCGCTTTACGCGGCACCTTCTTATGGCAGGCGAACTATGGTCGCGTCGTTGAGAATGGCGTGGACTTTGGCCACGCCGCATTTGTGCATCCCTCGTTCGGTGATCGTGACCGACCGGCCGTCAATCAATACGAAATGCATGAAAGCGAATGGTCGGCGCGGGCGCGCATCGCCATGCGCCCGCCTGCGTATAAAGGTCTGTGGAAGTATATTCGCAGCACCGAGCGTGATGACGTGATCGCAAGCCCTGAGTGGCACATCGGGGGATTATGCATTGTGCTGCGCCTCCAAATCACGGCGAAGTGGGCCAACGTGCTGATCGACGTCAACACGCCGATTGATGAGAACACCACGCTGACCCATTGGATATTGTTGCGTAATTTTTTCACATCTTCGTTTTTTGACAAAGACACCTACCGGCGCAACATGCAGATTTTTG
>JANLSL010000028.1:0-2428 GCA_031362385.1 Alphaproteobacteria bacterium
CGCCAACATGCCCTCGGGCCCGGTGACAACGGCGCGCACATCGGGGTCATCACCCACACAACACAAGGCCACCTCAGCATTGCGGCAGGCTTCACGCGGGGTTTTGGCGACGTGGCCTTTGTGCTTGGCGGACCACGCTTCGGCCTTGGTGGCATTGCGGTTATAGACCGTGACGGCGTGGCCCTGAGCTGCCAAGTGCCCCGCCATGGGAAAACCCATAATGCCCAAACCGATGAATGCAACTGTGGCCATTGTTTACTTCCCTTTGGCGGACATGATGAACACTCACAAAAGAAAAGAGCCCCAGTCTCGCAACTGGGGCTCTTGGTACAAGTGCAAAGATTACTTGGCGGGTTTTTGGAACAGCATAGTGAACCGATCCGACTCACCAATCGCGGTGTACTTGGCTTTATCCAAGTCGCCTTCGCGGTACGTGGGCGGCAGGGTCCACACACCCTTGGGGTAATCTTTGGTGTCTTTGGGGTTGGCGTTCACTTCCGACTTGGCCACGAACTTGAAGCCAGCTTTCTCGGCCAGGGCCTTAGCGAAGTCTTCACGCACATAGCCGCTGACGGCTTTGGGGTCTTGCGGCTGATCGGTTTTAGCGCGGTGTTCCTCAAGGCCTAAATAGCCGCCGGGCTTCAACGAGTCATAGAACACCTTGAACATGGCGTCTTCCTGGCCGCCAGCCATCCAGTTGTGGATGTTGCGGAAGGTCAGCACCATGTCCTGCGAGCCGGGTGGCACGGGTGTCATTTGGTTGGTTTGGGGCATCAGCACCGACACCGTGGGCTTGCCATAGACCGCTTCATTTTTGGCAATGTCGGCCTTATAGGCATCGACCATTTTCTTCGAGCCTTCGCTGCGCGCGGGGTCAAAGTGCGCTGTGGTGTAATTATTTTTCAAAACGGGGGCTAACACTTCCGTCCACCACCCGCCGCCTGGCCATACTTCCAGCACTTTCATGTCTTTGTTGAGACCGATGAATTTAAGTGTTTCCAGCGGATGGCGATATTGGTCGCGCGCCTTGTTGTCGGCCGAGCGATGATCGCCCGCCAATGCAGCCTTAATGGCAGCTTCCGTAGCGGCATCGGTTTTGGCCATCGCTGGTGCAGCAAACATGGCCACTGCGACCAGTGCGCCAGCCAGAGAACCAGAAAGTGCGTAGCTCAGTTTAGGTATCATGTGCATCTCCTCCCGTTAATAAAATGCATTCAACTCTAGCCCGGTTCGCACCCCACACCGAATGACGATGTTGTGAACCCAGAATGCCTTACCTGTACATAGGCGTATAATAAAGAGCCTCAAGCGGTTGCGCCCACGGTGTAATCCAAGGCGCGCCAAATCGCGTACAAAGTCCATCAAATGAAGGAATACTGCGGTGTTGCGGCTATTGAAAACAGTGGTGAGTACGGTCGTCTTGGCGGGCTGCTCGGTGGTGGGTGTGCGGGCCGGGTCGGAGGAGCCGCGCCATACAGTCATTGAAACGCTCATTGGCGGCGTCGAGATACGAACCTATGCCGCCCGCACAGCCGCCGAAACAACGGTGGCAGCGCGTGGTGGCAGCAGCGACGAAGGCCGCGCGTTCAGCCTGCTCGCGGGCTACATTTTTGGCGGTAATCGCGCCAGTGCCAGCATCGCCATGACCACACCGGTGGAAGCCGCTTCGCGCTCGCAGACCATCGCCATGACCACCCCCGTGCAAGCGGCATCTCAGACGGGAAGTTATCAAATGCGGTTTTTCTTGCCCGCAGGCTATGATGCCAAAAGTGCGCCTGTTCCCAACGATAAGCGTGTCCAACTTGTCGACCTGCCGGAAGAAACCATGGCGACGCTGCGCTTTTCAGGCTCGCGTGGCGATGATGCCGTCAACCAGTTCAAGGCGCAACTTTTGGCAAACCTCGAGCGCTCGTCCTGGAAAGCAACTGCCGAACCTGTTGCGTTGTTCTATGACCCGCCGTGGACGTTGCCACCCTTAAGGCGCAACGAAGTGGCTGTGTTAGTCGCGCGGCGATAAGACGCGCTATCACACGCACACAAAATGTTTCACGTGAAACTCATATAAAATGTTTCACGTGAAACAATGCCAACAGTTTCCACATAACTCACCGCACGCTGATCACCGCACATTCACCTGCTCCGCCTGCTGTAGCAGGTGAATTGCAGGTGAATGGTATACGGCAGGGCAATATACCGCTCCGGTATATACCGCCGAGTGCCTGAACACGCAGTGGTTCCTGACACTTGCAGACGCGCAGAAAAAGATGGAGGATTGGTCTAAGTACTACAACGAGGTTAGCGCGATTTTTATTTTTACTCTGACCCCAAACCCTACGCAGTGGTTTGTGAGTTCAGATCTGAAGTGCACCACGGAGTTCGCCGAACATGATCTCGTGAGGAGATCGGTACCTGAGGCACTTCAGACCTG
>JANLSL010000053.1:0-6510 GCA_031362385.1 Alphaproteobacteria bacterium
GGAACACCACCGGGTCTTGGCCCGCAGCGGCGGCAACTTCATCAATAAAGGCTTCTTGGTAAAACCCGTTGTGAGACATGGTCACGCTGCGCCAGTTGCCGTTGGGCACAGGGTTCTCGCGCGCGTTCAGGGCCAGGCGCACTTTGGGGCCAACGTAGGGTGATGAGTACATTGGCATCACCATGCCTTGGTCTTTCTTGGGGTCGCTTTGGAACGGCCCATCATTGCGCTTATTGAAGTCTGAACTGACCGGCTTGCCGACAATTACAAAGTCCAGCGCGGTCATGGTGCCTTGTGCATCAAGCCCGGCGCGGAAGCGGGCGGTGGTGGCAGGGCGATAAGTGTCTTGCTGCACGTCTTCTTCGCGGTTCCAGGTCAGCTTTACCGGGCGGCCCGGGACCTTCATGGCAATCTCAACGGCTTGGCGCACGAAGTCCATATCGGCACGGCGTCCAAAGCCACCACCCATCAACACGCTATGCACATTGACGTTGGACTTGGGCACGCCCGCGATGGTTGCAGCTTGGCCGGCGCTGGTGCTGGATGATTGGCTGGGTGACCACAACGTCACCTTGGCATTCTCGGCCTTGCCATCCGCACTGGGCTCATACAGCGCGGTGCAGTTCATTGGCTCCATGCAGACGTGGGCCAGGTAGGGTGTTTCGTAAATAGCTTCGACAGTTTTGGCCGCACCCGACATGGCGGCAGCAAACTCATCATCTTCTTTCAAGATGGTCGCATCGGTATCATCAAACCGCGTGCGGTATTCAGCCACGGCTGCGGTTGAATCAAACCCAGCGCCCGCGGGGGCTGAAAATTTCACGTCCATCTCAAGGGCGGCTTGCTGCGCGGCCCATGTGCTATCGGCGACCACGGCGACTGCGTTGGGCCCAACTGAGACTGCCGCGATCACGCCTTTGCGTTTTTTGGCGCTGGCTTCATCAAAGCTGGCGACCGTGGCACCGAACACTGGGCTATGGCGAATGGCGGCGTAGACCATATTGGGCAGTTTGACATCGATGCCGTAGCGGGCTGAGCCGTCGGTTTTTTCAGGCGTATCCAGGCGAGTTTTGGGCTGTCCAATGATCGTGAAGTCTTTGGGATCTTTGCGCGGCACAGTCATGGCCACGTCGGGTGGGGTCATTTTTGCGGTGGCTTCAGCCAAATCTGCGTAGCTCATGGACTTACCCGAGGCCGTATGGATGACGCGGCCCAGCTTGGTGGTCAGTTCGCTTTCCTTCACCTTCATGGCGATGGCCGCACTTTTCACCAACATCGAACGCGCGGTAGCACCCACGTTGCGCATTGCCTCAAAGGCACCAAACATGGCGCTCGATCCACCCGTGAACGTCATGCCGATCATCGGGCTGATCTGCCACAAGGCCCACCGCGCGGTGTTAAACACAACGCCCGGATCAAAGAACACCCGGCCAATCTCGGCCATCACGTAGGTTCCATAGTCTTTATCAAGCGGCGCTAGTTCATAGCTGACGGTGTTCCAATCAACATCAAGCTCTTCGGCGATTAACATCGGGATGGCGGTGGCAACCCCTTGGCCAATCTCGGCATTGGGCACGGCAATGGTGACCGCCCCATCTTTGCTGATCTTGACATAGGCTTGGATGACGAATTGATCAGGGGTGGTGGCGCCAAACTTCTTACGTGCGTCGCCATCTTCCAGGGTCGACAGACCATAGGCCACCGCCAAACCGCCGGTAACGGCGACGCCCGATAAGATCATTCCGCGACGTGAGAACTTCATGGTTTGCCCCTGCTGATTTAACTGCTCTGGTACCAGATAGGTGCCACATAGCCGACATTAAAGGTGGGTCAAAGGCCCTCTGAAAAACCCCCTCCGCCAAGTGGATAGCTGGGCCAGCCGAGTAAAACGGCTCAATTTAAAGACCCCCCAGATATTACCCTCATGGCAAAAGGTCATTGGGCCATGAATCCCTCACCTGGAGGCGAGGCGCCTGGCCGAGGCTGGATTGATTGACGGGGTGCCTTGGTTGGGGTTCATAGGCTTGGTCACTAATGTAAATGTTCCGAAATGTGGAGACTCAGCGATGATTTATCGCATTCAGGTGGTGCTTATTGTGCTGGTTGTGTGCGGCCTTGGCCTACGTGCCGCCGCGGCCGATCCTCTGGTCACTGACGCGACAACCTGCGAGCGGGTGCAGCGCGATCTCACCGGCACCACCTTGAAGCTGAACAACATTGTCTATCCCGACTACAACGGCTTCAAGGAATCTAAGACCAAGATTGATCCTATTGAGATTGCGCAGTTTGTGTTGCGTGATGAGGTTTCCCCAACGCGCGTGTCATGCAAAACCAAAACCAGCGATCACTTGATTGATCGTTACGGCAAAGATGCGGCAAAGGCTGACAAAAGTTGTGCTGACATCAATCGGTCGACGATCGATGCGGTCTATGGCGCACTGAGTGACGATGATAAAGCCAAACTTAAAATCGCCCGCGATGACATCGTGATTGATGACGATGAGACTGTTTACATGGGATCGCAATTTGTGACCGACTACGACTTTGTGTATCGGGGTCCTGAGGCCAAGATGCACCTGCGCGCCAAGTCACTTTATGTGACCTGGACGAACGTGGCGTTCATTTGGGCGCCCGAGCGCTTTCGCGGCGTGCGGTATTGCCACTTGATCGCGCCCGAATACGCCAAGCGGCTGGTCTTGGGCGACGCAAAGCTTTCGGTGCCGACAAAATAAAGCTTAGAAATCTGACATCAAACGGCCGAAGCCAGCGACCTTGTCAGTGATGCCGTTGGCGCGCAGGGCATGCCAGTAGGTCGCAGTGTTAATGGCGATCACGGGTTTGTTCAGCCACATCTCGGCTGCAGCAGCCAGCCTGATCATGCTCAAGTTTGTCCCAACTTGAACGATGGCATCCACATCAGGGCCATTCAGCTTCATCAGTGTATCGCGGCACTGGTCGGTTGTGATTTCAGCGATGCCGGTCCAGCTGGGGGCTTGCATCGGTATATCACGCACAACCTTAAAGCCTGCTTCCGTGAAGTAGCGGCGCACTTCGGCGTTGGCGACCGGATAATAAGGCGACATAAACGATAGGCTTTTAGCACCGTAAGCCTTCAGCGCAGCGGTACAGGCGTGAGAACCAATACTGACTTTTACTTTTGCTTCAGTCTCAACCATGTTTTGGAACTGATCAGCGCCCTTCATACCGTCGTAAAAAGTGATGGCCGACATCCCCATCACCAAATAGTCAGGCTCGCAGGTCATCACGCTTCGAACGGCATCGAGCACACCCTCTGAGATCTTCTTGGTGCCCGCCAGGAACGTTTCATTGCTGATGGCGCGGGAATTGGGCGTAAAAATACGGCTGTAGTGATTGGTGACCCCCGGAACCCGCAAATCGTCAAAATCAGCTTGGACGATGGTGTTGGTCGAAGGGCCCAAAACCCCAAATTTCTTCCTCCAGCCCAATGAATCTCTCACGGTACGTACTCCAGTCGAAAATATGCCAAAAGCCCAGGCACCATGCCCTAGCCTCAAACGAGGATCAATTCACGGACCAAGCCCCGCCTTGATATCGCTGAAGGTGGTCATAATGGGCGGCCAGAGACAGAACAATGAGTTGTTCAGTGCCGCCTCTGATTTTGGTCAAAAGGCAATTTATCGTGGATTTTGAGGTATTTATGGCTCAAAATGAAACTGACTATGGGTTATAGAATGCTATGTTGGCATGGACACGGTGGTCACAATCGTTGCAGTCGTCGCAGCGCTTGACCAGCCGGGTTTATCGATTCGTCCATGATCAATCGATGCAAAGTTGGTGAGAAGAATAATTGATGGCGACGGGCAAACTCAGCGCGGCAGATGAAAGCGACGAAATCGCGCGGTTGCGTGATGCGCTGCATATTCTGCCACTCTCGACCATGCCCATTGAACATCCCTTTTTGAAACGCGCGCTGATGGTGAAAGACGCCAAGCTTGATAGCGTGATCGAATTTTATAAAGACCAGGGCGGGGCGGGCAGCGGGCAAAAAGATGTCGATGGTGTCGCGCGTGATATTTATCAAACGCGCATGAATCACCCGGATGTGCGTCTGCTTAAGATGCTGTCTGGCCTCAACAGCTACGATGTCTACAGCTTACGCATTACCCTGCGTGCCAATGAGATTTCTGTCGAAGATCAGGATGCATTAAAATTATCGCCAGAAAAGACCAGAGCGCTTTCGGTGTATATGAAAAAATTCACCCGGCCCTTGCTGATGGAAGTTTACGGCGGAGAGGCAAATATCCAATCATTCGAAGACGTCATCAGGTTGTTCCGCGATCCCGACATTAAGAAAGCTAAAAAAAGCTTGGACATGATGGCCACGAAGCTTGGCATTGATATTGCCGCGATTCCAAAATTTCTGGAAGACTATGCCGATATTTTTATGTCGCTTTCTTATTATCGTGATTGCCTTGATTCTATCCAACCGATGATCGAAGATTTTCTTGAGGAGATGAATGATCTGAAGAAAAGCTTTCAACTCAAGAGCAACCCTAAATTTATGCACACCTCAGCACAAATGGCGTCAATCTTTACAAATGTCACGGCAGCGATGGCCACTCGGTTTGAGGATTTCGATTACAACACTAAAGATATGTGGGTAAACATTTCTGCCGAGCGGTTTCGTAGGGTTGAGGCGCTGATTTCGGCTTATCACACGACGATTGGGGGCGTGCTCTGCGCTATGACCGTCAAGATGCACGCGTGGCAAAAGAATTTTCCGCGCCGTAATGTCGGCAGCCCGCCGAAAAAGGCTGAATTTATTATGTCTGATATGCGCGCCGGGCTGGACAAAATGATTGCAATTGAAAAAGCTGCCCCCAGAATCTCGATGCTTTAGGAATTGAAGATTTAGTATTTTATCCTTGGCGGCATGGCACAGGTTGCGCTCCCAGAGCCGAACTGCGTTGGAGAAATAGATTGGCCACAGATAAAGGGGAAGACACGCAAGACAGCGCTGGTGACGAGAATGCTGAGCCGCAACTCGATACCACCGCCTTTGACTTCGTCAATCGAGTCTTCCATGTCCCCCATGCGCGCTTCTATAAGCCCGAGAACCTCGACGAACCCGTTTTCGTTGTCGATTTGGGTGATATGCAAGGCGAGCTCAGACTCAAGAGTCTCAAAAAGACTTTTGGGATCGCTCGCGCCAGTCACGACGACAAGCTGTTGGGTGTGGTCTTTGAGGCGCTGAAATACGTTGACGACGTCAGGCCCGGTGATCGTATCCCAAAGGAAATACTGGACGGGTCAGCGTCATGGACG
This sequence comes from Alphaproteobacteria bacterium, assembly GCA_031362385.1. GTDB lineage: Bacteria > Pseudomonadota > Alphaproteobacteria > Rhodospirillales > Rhodospirillaceae. The sequence goes on from JANLSL010000053.1 coordinate 5,308, forward strand.
GTGTCTCCGCGTCATAAGCTGATTGCGAAAAACCGCCTTGAGGCACAGCTGATTACCTGGCTGTCGGGCACAAAAACAAGCATCTCGACACCTGAAGAATTTGAGAAATTCCTATCACTTAAGGAAAACAAAGAGCAATTGCGCCTGGCGTTCCGAAAGGCCGCCCGCGAATTGGGATTTGAGTCCAGTAACACAACAGCTGTTTTGCTGAAGCTGGAATTACTGGCACGTGAATTATGCTACGTTGAAGCGTTGCGTGAAGCCTTTGAGAGTGTTCCTGCCATTGCTAAGCGGCTTAAAGAAGTGGCCGAGCATTTCTCGGGTGATCCACGTGTAAAAGACACCATCGTGCGTGTCAGAAGCCTGATGCGAAAAGGAATAAAAGAATACACGGAAATCTTCATTGAACTTGATGGCAAGACCAGCGAGATCATTTCAATGTTGAAGGACATTGACAAACAAATCGATGTCATCCGCGCAGGTCGCGACCGCTTGCGGTTTTTGCAAATGAGGTGGACCCCATTGGTGAATGCATGGTCTGAACTGGTCATCAATCAGGGCGGGCGGGTCCAAGATCTGATGGGCCGAACCTATCGCTTTCTCGCCACACGGCTTGATACCACCAATAGCATGATCAAAGGGCGCAAAGAAAAAGAAGAAATGGAGCGTCAAGCGCGACTGGCGCAACAAAAAGAAGCCGAAGAAGCTGCGGTGATCAAAGCCAAAGCCGAGTTCCGCAAGAAATAAATTTGGCCAGATCACGCGCAGTGGCGATAAGCCTTCCCATTGATGAACTGATTGCTCCGCTGCGCGAGGCATTGCGAGCGCGTGCATCTGCTGTTGTCACCGCTGCCCCAGGTGCAGGCAAAACCACGCGCCTGCCGCTGGCGCTGCGCGACGAGACGTGGTTGCAAGGCCAAAAGATATTGATGCTGGAGCCGCGCCGTTTGGCTGCACGCATGGCGGCCGAGCGCATGGCCTCTGAGATCAGTGAAGATGTTGGCGGGATGGTGGGTTACCGTGTGCGGCTTGAGTCGCGGGTGTCTAGTGCCACACGGATCGAAGTGGTCACCGAGGGCATTTTAAGTCGTCGTTTGCAATACGACCCCGAACTCAAGGGCGTTGGTTTGGTGATCTTTGACGAGTTTCATGAACGCAGCTTGTACGCCGATACCGCGCTGGCATTGGTGCGCGAGGTCCAAG
>JANLSL010000127.1:0-4089 GCA_031362385.1 Alphaproteobacteria bacterium
GTCACTGTTGCAGCAACATCGCGGCCAGTAACGCCCGCATCGCTTAATGCTTTTTTTCCTGCAGCGGTTAACAGCGCTAACGCGTTTTCCTCGAACAGCTTCATGCGTTCGGGCCAGCCATGATCAGTCGCGTACCACTCGAGTGGTACGCACGAATACCGCGTGTTTACACCTGCGTTGCCATAGCTTTTCGCCAAGCGCTGCATCAACTCAGGCTTATGCCCAAAAACCCGCGCGGCTTGGGCCATAACTTCGCCTTGGTCGAAACGATGAGGTGGATATGCCGTCGCGACGCTGTGAATATAGACAGGTGAATTAGTCATGAAGCACAAAGCATATGGTGAGAACTTTGCGCGCACCAATGCTGAAATGCCATTCGGATGTTTCTTTCGAGAGAATAAATGATGTTCACGAGCTTTTGATAAACTTCACAACAGCATCTACCCAAGCTTTGGGCTGCTCATCGGCGATATCATGCGTGCCACCCAGTAGCTCGACATACGCCATGTCGGGCCGCGCCACCCGTGCCCGCTGAGCGATATCGTAAATATCCTCACCAGTATTGGTAAGAATGAGTGTGGGCACCTTCAAGTCCATGAAAGCAGGCATCATGTCGTATTCATATGCCGCTTTGTGGCCATACCAGAACGTTTCACCCGCCCACAGCGTTTGCATGAAGTTGGCCTGCATGGCGTTGATGTTGGTCCAGCCAGGCGTTGCTGCAATGCGCCCCTGGAAACGCTTCGCCAAGTGGCTGCCGTCAGATTCAATCGCAATCGGGCCGGGCTTAGTCACGCGCTCAGCGCGCTCTGCGGCTGAAAATAATGGCGGGCCATGAAGGATCAGTTTGGTGACACGTGAAGGATTGCGCGCTGCAAACTCGGTGACGTTCATAGCGCCAGTGTGATGGCCCAAAAAATTCGCGGTGCGTAAATTGAAATGATCCAGCACCGGGGCAAACATTTTTGCATAGTCAGGAACGCCTGGTCTGGGATTTGGAACATCCGAGCCGCCGTATCCGGGCGTATCAACCCCAATCGCTTTTATGCCTGCTGCCGCAAAATGCGCGTATGTCGCACGAAACATATCTGATGAACTGGGTGATTGATGAGAGAGGATTAAAGGTATCCCCTCGCCCATCACGCGCAGATGGAGCTGGCCGAATGGCCCATCGATATAACTGCGACGCGGCTTCACGCTTTTTTGCCTTGTACAAAATCAGCTACAACTTTAGCCCAGGGCGCCCCTTCATCGTACACAATGTGATAGGTGCCACCATCCATCACGGCGAATGAAAAGTCGGGCCTGAGTTTTTTGATACGCTCAGCCACCACGTGCAAGGTGTCACCTGTATTTGACATAATAAGTGTTGGTGCTTTGATTTTGGCTAAATCAGTGCCGCTGTCGTATTTGAACGCCGCATGATGGCCATACCATTCCAAAGGCCCAGCCCAGAAGAACAGAACTGTCGACCAATGGATCGCCTCAAGGCTCGCGCCTGGCGACATCGCCACACTCTTTTCAAATCGACTTTTGAGATGACTCCCGTCTGGCAACGGGGTCTGATCAAAATGGGGACGCTCCAGTCGAACTTCGCGTTCCTCAGGGGTGTACAGCGGCACGCCGTGCAAAGCCATTCGTTCGACGCGCTCGGGGTAGCGCGCCGCAAATGAAATCGCGATCGATACACCGGTATGATGAGCTGCGATATGTGCCCGCTTCAAGCCCAGGCCATCAAAGGCATGGCGCAAATTGTCGGCATAATCTTCAATACGCGGTGGCGATGTTGGGCCATCAGACATGCCAAAACCGGGCGTATCGATGGCAATAACGCGCATACCACGCGCGGCCAAAGCAGGGATAACGTTCCTATATTGCTGGGCGGCCCAAGCAGTTTGGTGCAACAGAATAATGGGTTCGCCGCTGCCATGTTCAACATAATGAACCTGACCCATTGGGGTATCGACGTAACCTTTGCGCATGGATCGTCCCTCGCCTGTTGGTGATCAGCCTATCATAGCTGCTCAGTTCAGATTTAGATTATTCCATCGTCCCCGGTGGGAATGGAAAAGCGATTGGCTTTGTCTCTGGCGGAACATCAATTTCGGCTTCCAGGCGCGTACCTTGCAAAAGCGGATTCAAGTGCTCGCACATGTATTTCGCGTGGGCCCGCAGATCAGGAGCTGGAAGCGCTGCCCATGCAACGTAAACGCCGCCATTGGGACGGTATGAGAGAATTGCTGCAACCTGGGTTGCACTGCGCAGTGTGACGGAAATATCTTTGCTCGCCGCAACCTTAAGCCACTGCGGACGCACCCCTAAATGCCATATCGCGATTAACCCCGAGACCTTCGCAAGCCCAACGATGATGGGATCGAAAGTGGCCAGCAGCGGATACGGAGCACCAAGTGGTCGCCACGGCGAAACTGGCGCTTCGACAGGGCGCAACTTCTCGACCAAAGACTTAAGGCGTTTACCAATGGCCATGCCGGTTCAAGCTGCCTTACGGAAAGTGATCTTTCGCGGCATCGCGCAAAATGATCAGGCGGTAAAGCGCGACATTGACAACAATCACAATCAAGCCCGCATAAATAACATCACTAAAAAAGTGACCGCCTTGAATAATACGCGCCCAGCCCATCAGCACACCAACGGCCACCCCGCCCGCCACACCTAACATGCGCCATTTCGCCGGCAGCATAAAACCGAATGCCGTCACCCAAAACGCGATAGCGGCATGACCAGACACAAATGAACAATTGCGCTCGCATTCATCAGCAACCCACAAAGGCGGTGTATAATTGGCATCACCGCCAAAGATTTTGAGGTCCTTCGGGCGGGCACGGCCCCAATTAGGCTTCAGCAATGATTCGACAATCAGCCCCGGGCCAATGATGAGAGTGGTCATAAGATAGATCGCGCGATTTGTGGTCATGCCCCAAAACCAGCGCTCGTACCAAATTCCTGCAACCCACAATGCAACAGCGAATACAAAAGCACCGAGAATAATGACGGGAACTGCCGTACGCATAAAACCAAGCAATCCGCTTTGGCCGCCCATAAAGCCAACGCCGGTTTCGTAGTACTGACGACTTACCCAGATATCGAAGTTTGGGAAAAACATGAAGAACAGCACAAGGCCCAGAATCCAGCGGCTTGGCTGTGCTTGCAGATCAAGCCATATGCGTTGGAGGAATTGATTCATCCGGGCGGGCGGGCCTAGTCAGTGATTGAAGACCAGCCATTCTAACCGCGAATGTCCCGCGGAAGAAAGGCATTCAACCATCTTCGTTGAAAAACAAAAAAGCGAGACTGAGCAGTAATGCAATTGCTGCAGGTGCCCAGGCTGCGAGCAAGACCGGCAAGGTCGCAGCCAGCCCCAACGCATACGTGAACTGACTGAAAAAATAGAGCAGGAAGCCCGCGGCTATCCCGGCTGCTGCACGCATGGTCCAGGCGGCAAGCCGCGCCTGGGCGGTGAGGAAAAACGCTGCCGCGAGCATCACCATTGCCGACAGCATCAACGGGGTGGCGACCAATGCCTGCAGGTGCAGCCGATGAGGCAACGCTGAGAAACCTGATGCTTGTGAGGTGGCAATAAATTCTGGTAATTCCCAAAACGACAACATGTCGGGGTCGCCGAAGCTATCTTGGATTTGGGTCAGGGTAATGGTTGTCGGTTGGGAATATGTGGCGTGACGCACACCTGGCTGGGCAGGCTCAAGATCCCAGACATCCTCAAGCTCGAACTTACCATCCCGCAAAGTACCGCGCGGCGCCTCGACGCGCCGGATCAGTTCGTTTTGAGGGCCCGTGATCAGCATCGTCACGCCACTCATCGAAAGCGCTGCATCTTCTTGTCTGACAGCCAGGGCATGAATAATCGTCGCACGGCCATCTTTAACTTCGCGCAGCCAAAACCCGCCTTCACTAATGTCGAGCGCGGCAACATCATTGCGTACCAAACCTTCTTTGAGACGGTCATAGGTGGCGTAAAGCCCAGCCGCGAGCGGATTAAAAACCGTAAACGATATAAACCCAATCGCCGCCGCCAAAATGATCGCCGGCGCCAATACCTGCCATACCGAC
>JANLSL010000136.1:0-9045 GCA_031362385.1 Alphaproteobacteria bacterium
TATGAGTCCAAAAATAAAAGTGCCCGCCCATGGGGCTGGCACTTCTTAAAAGTTAAACGCCGATGCGTTGATTAGATTAGCGGTTCACAGCATCTTTCAGGGCTTTACCAGCCGAGAACTTAGGACGCTTGGAGGCCGGAATCTTGATCTTTTCGCCCGTCCGTGGATTGCGGCCTTCGCTGGCCGCACGCTTGGCGACTGTGAATGTACCGAAGCCAACCAGACGGACTTCATTTTGCTTCTTGAGGGAGTCGGTGATTGAATCCAGCACAGCATCGACAGCCTTGGCCGCATCGGCCTTGGTCAGGCCAGTCACGTCTGCGACGGCAGCAATCAGGTCGTTCTTGTTCATTTGGTTTGATCCCTTTTAGGAGTAGTCGTGAGGATAAGAAACACACATCATCCGGTGGTGCCCAAAGCGGCTCGGCGCCGCCATGCGCCGAAAAACCTAGGAAAACTGCCGTGTTCCGAATGTGACGCGTAGTCTAAGCCCCAGATTCATTGGGCGTCAATGATGTGGGCATGAAAAAATGGGGATAAGTCTGGGTTTTTCGCTAGGATTGCCGCCAGACTCCACGGCAACACGTGTTGAGCGGCCCAGCAAGGCAAAAATAAAAACGCCGAAGTGGTCATTTTGAGACCGCTTCGGCGCAAGCAATAGTCGAGTCGAGATCAGGGTTCATCAGGCCCTTAATGAGTGCGCAAACCCTCTTCGTCGTCCTCGGTACGTGACTTGCCTTTGCGGCTATCCTTCTCGTCTTCAGGATCGACGTCATCCTTTGCTAAGATTGGCACCAGGGGTTTGGTCAGCGCCTTCTCAAGCACTTCATCAACCGTCGAGACACTCACAATCTTCAAGTCACGTTTGACGTTTTCAGGAATGTCTTCGAGATCCTTTTCGTTTTCCTTGGGGATCAGCACGGTTTTGATACCGCCGCGCAATGCCGCCAACAGCTTTTCCTTCAAGCCACCAATCGGGAGCACCCGACCGCTCAAGGTAATTTCGCCGGTCATCGCGATATCTTTGCGCACTGGAATTCCGGTGAGCACAGAAATGATCGAGGTACACATCCCGACGCCAGCCGACGGGCCATCTTTAGGTGTGGCACCCTCAGGCAAGTGAACGTGGATATCTTTTTTCTCGAAGGCTTTGGTCCTAATGCCAAACGAAAGAGCCCGGCTACGCACAAATGAGCGCGCGGCCTGTATAGATTCCTTCATCACGTCGCCGAGTTGGCCCGTGAGGATCACGGCACCTTTGCCCGGCATGGTGATCGCTTCGATGGAAAGCAACTCCCCGCCGACTTCGGTCCACGCTAAGCCGGTGACGATACCAACCATATCTTCGCGTTCGGCTTCGCCGTAGCGGTACTTCGGGACACCAGCAAATTTCTTCAGCGTCTTGCGCGTAACCGCAACGCGCTTAAGTTTCTTAAGGATAATTTCCTTGGTGGCTTTACGAGTCAGGTTCGCCAACTCGCGCTCAAGATTACGCACACCGGCTTCGCGCGTGTAATAGCGGATCAAATCACGTAAGGCATCATCTGAGATCGACCATTCGCCATCCTTTAAGCCGTGTGCTTCAAGCTGCTTGGCAATCAAGTGACGCTTCGAGATTTCGACCTTCTCGTCTTCGGTGTATCCCGAGACGCGCAGGATTTCCATGCGGTCCAACAATGGCTGCGGCATGCGCAGCGTATTGGCCGTTGTGATAAAAAGCACATCGGATAGATCGTAGTCGACCTCAAGGTAGTGATCTTGGAACGTATGGTTTTGTTCTGGATCCAACACCTCAAGCAAGGCTGACGACGGATCTCCGCGCCAATCAGCGCCGAGCTTATCGATTTCATCCAACAAGAAAAGTGGGTTGGACGTTTTGGCCTTGCGCATTCCTTGAATTATTTTACCTGGCATCGAGCCAATGTAAGTTCTGCGGTGACCGCGAATTTCAGCTTCATCCCGCACACCGCCCAAGGAAACCCGCACAAAGCTGCGCCCTGTGGCCGACGCAATTGAGCGCCCGAGCGAGGTTTTGCCAACCCCTGGCGCGCCAACCAGGCACAAAATCGGGCCTTTGAGTTTTTTGGTGCGGGTTTGGACCGCAAGATACTCAACGATGCGCTCTTTCACTTTCTCCAGACCAAAATGATCTTTATCGAGCTGATCTTGGGCTGCTTTGAGATCAAGCTTAACCTTAGAGCGCTTGCTCCACGGAATTGCCGTCAGCCAGTCAAGATAATTGCGCACGACCGTCGCTTCGGCCGACATCGGGCTCATGTTCTTCAGCTTCTTGAATTCTGCAAGCGCCTTATCCTTGGCTTCCTTGCTCATCTTCAGCTTTTTAATCTTGTCTTCAAGTTCAGCGTTTTCATCGCGGCCTTCCTCGTTTTCACCGAGTTCGCGCTGAATCGCTTTCATCTGCTCATTCAAGTAGTACTCGCGCTGGGTCTTTTCCATCTGGCGCTTAACCCGGTTACGGATCCGCCGTTCGACCTGCAACACGCTGATCTCAGACTCCATGAACGCGTAAATCTTCTCAAGGCGCTCTGTCACGCCTTTGGTTTCAAGCAGATCCTGCTTGTCGGAAATCTTGAGGCCGAGATGAGAAGAAATGTTGTCAGCCAGCTTCGACATGTTGTCGATTTGGTTGATCGAAACCAAAACTTCAGGCGGAATTTTTTTGTTCAGCTTGATGTACTGCTCAAACTGCGAGACCACCGAACGCGACAGGGCTTCCAGCTCCTTGTCGTCTTCCTTGGCGTCGTCCACAAGCTCGGCATACGCTTCAAAGAATGTCGCGTTTTCTTTATAGCCGGTGATCTTCGCACGCTGGCCGCCTTCAACCAGCACCTTCACGGTGCCATCGGGCAGCTTCAAGAGCTGCAGCACGGTCGAGACCGTTCCGACGTCGTAGATATCTTTGGCCGACGGGTCGTCTTGCGAGGCATCTTTTTGGGCAACCAGCAAAATTTGCTTATCATCAGCCATCACGTCTTCAAGCGCGCGGACCGATTTCTCGCGGCCAACGAACAGCGGCACGATCATGTGTGGGAACACAACGATATCGCGCAGCGGAAGAACAGGAAATAACTTACCTTTAGAAACGCTCACCACTCACCTCTTTACTAGCGCTGCAGTGCAGCCGCTAAAATCATGTCTTCAAAATTTATCGTGCGCGCCAGCCGCTGCGGCACCACGCCGCCGCTCAGCTGATCAGGCCGGAGTCCCTACATCACTGCGCCGATCAGCCGCATAAATATAGAGGGGCTTGGCCCGTCCTTCGGTCACTTCCGCATTGACGACGATTTCTTCAACACCCTCGAGGCCGGGCAAATCAAACATCGTATCGAGCAGGATGCTTTCCATAATGGACCGCAAACCACGTGCGCCGGTCTTTCGGGTGATGGCCCGACGTGCCACCGTCTTCAATGCATCTTCAGTAAATGTAAGTTGCACATTCTCCATGTCAAACAAACGCTGATACTGTTTGGAGAGCGCATTTTTCGGCTTGGTCAAGATGTCAACCAAGGCCTTCTCATCAAGGTCAGTCAAAGTGGCAAGGATCGGCAAACGGCCGACAAACTCAGGGATCAAGCCATACTTCAGCAAATCCTCTGGTTCGACTTCTTTCAACAATTCACCAGTCTGACGATCATCAGCAGACTTCACATCAGCCCCGAAGCCAATCGCCACGCCACGGCCCCGTTGAGCGATAATCTTTTCGAGGCCGGCGAAAGCGCCGCCGCAGATGAATAGAATGTTGGTCGTGTCGACTTGCAAAAACTCTTGCTGTGGGTGCTTGCGGCCCCCCTGTGGCGGCACAGACGCAACGGTGCCTTCCATAATTTTCAAAAGTGCTTGCTGTACGCCCTCGCCTGATACGTCACGCGTAATCGACGGGTTGTCAGATTTACGCGAAATCTTGTCGATCTCATCGATATAGACAATGCCGCGCTGGGCCCGCTCGACATTGTAATCGGCGGCCTGCAGCAGCTTCAGAATGATGTTCTCGACATCCTCACCAACATAACCAGCTTCGGTCAGGGTGGTGGCATCGGCCATCGTGAAGGGCACATCAAGAATGCGCGCCAGGGTTTGCGCTAACAGTGTCTTGCCGCACCCGGTCGGACCGCAGAGCAGAATGTTTGATTTTGCAATCTCAACTTCGGCGTTCTTCGTGGTGTTCGACAACCGCTTGTAATGGTTATGAACCGCAACTGAGAGGACCTTCTTGGCGTACTCCTGGCCAATGACATAGTCATCGAGCACTTTGCGGATATCGCGTGGTGAAGGCACCCCTTCTCGCGACTTGACCAAATTGGTCTTGTTTTCCTCGCGGATGATATCCATGCACAATTCGACGCATTCATCGCAGATGAATACGGTGGGGCCTGCAATCAGCTTACGCACCTCGTGCTGGCTCTTTCCGCAGAACGAGCAGTACAGGGTGTTTTTCGAGTCTCCGGTCGATGACTTGGTCATCGTTTCTTACTCCTGGCGGGGTCGCGAGTTGTTATCTCAAGCCCGCCTGACCACTACATTTCGTATGTTACCCGAGTTTAGGACATACACAACCTCGCAGCATCTCATGTCTTTGTCAGCAGATCATTAACGAGACCCACCAGACAGCAGCGACTCGTTTTATCAACTGCTGATAGCGCATCATTGGTTTCGGATGGCTATGCGTTGCGGCTGGCACACCAAATACTGGGCGCGGTAGGTCTGGATAACGCCGTTGACCACCGACTCGATTGGCGCACTTTTATGATTTAGTCTCGTCTTTTGCTGACGTGGCACTGCCATTTGTTGGCTTTTCAGTTGCTGGTCGCTTGTTTTCAACTTTATCGATCAAGCCAAATTCTTTGGCTTCTTCAGCACTCATGAAGTTATCGCGGTCCATCGCGCGCTCAATCTGCTCTAACGTTTTGCCCGTATGCTGGGCATAAATGCCGTTGAGGCGTGCGCGCAGGGCCAGAATCTCTCGCGCTTGGATCTCAATATCAGCCGCTTGGCCTTGGAACCCGCCCGAGGGTTGATGGATCATGATACGTGAATTTGGCAGACCAAAACGCTTGTCCTTGGCGCCAGCGCATAACAGCAGTGAACCCATCGAAGCGGCTTGCCCGACGCACAGCGTTGCAACATCGCAGCGGATGTATTGCATGGTGTCATAAATCGCCAACCCAGCCGTCACGACGCCGCCGGGCGAGTTAATGTAAAACGCAATGTCCTTGTTGGGATTTTCTGACTCAAGAAACAACATCTGCGCGCAGATCAGCGAGGCAACGTTATCGTTCACACCGCCGGTGAGGAAAATAATGCGCTCTTTAAGAAGTCGGGAGTAAATATCGAACGAGCGCTCGCCCCTATTGGTCTGCTCAATGACCATAGGCACGAGATTATTATTATAGACTTCCATCGGATCACGATCACGCATGAGACACCCAAATCGCAGTTGCCGCCGCAGGCAGCATGAAGTGGTTTAGATAGTTTCTATTTCTAGCCGCGCAACCTCTTAGGCCAAAGATACTGGCGTTTCGGGGTCTTTCTGTAGTTCGTCAATCGATACAGCTTTGCTCGTGGTGGTAATCTTGCTCAGCACGAAATCGACGACTTTGTCTTCAAACACGGGTGCTCGAAGTGATTCCAGCGCCTCTGGCGTGTTCTTGTAATAGTTCACGACGGCTTGCTCTTGGCCAGCGTAACGGCTGGCTTGGGCACCCACAGCCTTGCCCAATTCCTCAGGCGTCACCGCGATATTATTCTTCTGACCAATGTCAGACAGCAGCAGTCCTAAGCGTACCCGACGCTCGGCAATGGCGTGATACTCTTTGCGTAACTCGTCGTCAGACTTCTTACTATCTTCGGGATCAAGTTGACCCGATGACTTGGCTTGTTCGATTTGGCCCCAAATTGCGTTGAACTCGCTGTCAACCATGCCAACGGGCACAGCGAACGTATTGAGCTCGGACAGTTTGTCCAAAAGATTACGCTTCAAGCGCAAGCGTGACAGGCGCTCATAGCTCGACTGCATAATCTCACGCGTTTTGGTCTTCAGAGTGGCGAGACTTTCTTCACCCACACGCTTGGCAAAGGCGTCGTCGAGGGTGGCTGCTTCGATCTCGCGTAATTGTTTGACACTGACGTTGAAGGTCGCCGCCTGACCCGCCAAATTCTTAGAGCCATAGTCGGCGGGGAACGTAATGTTCAAGATGGCATTGTCGCCAACCTTCACACCGATCAGCTGATCCTCAAAGCCTGGGATAAATTGGCCCGAACCGAGTTCCAGGTATGTGTCAAAGCCCGTGCCGCCCTCAAAGATTTCTCCATTGAGCTTGCCAACGTAGTCGATGACCAAGACATCGCCTTTTTTAGCTTTGCGATCTTCTTCAATAATCTTGGTGGTCCGATTGCTCTCAAGCATCTGCTGCAGAGCCTTATCGAACTCAGCATCGGTGACAGTTGCGGTCCATTTTTCCAGGGCAATCTTGGCGAAGTCAGGTGCTGCAATTTCTGGCAGAACTTCAACCTTCACAGCGAACTCAAGATCTTTGCCCTCGGCGAAATTGACTAATTCAATTTTAGGCTGGAGGGCGGGCTTTAATGCTTTTTCAGAAATGACTGACTGCGCGCTTTCGCTGATGGTTTGGTCAAGCACTTCGCCCATCACCGACTGACCAAACCGCTTACGCAAAAGGTTCATCGGGGCCTTGCCGGGGCGAAAGCCTGGCAAACTGACTTGCTGACCTACTTCAGAGAGTCTGGTGGTCATTTTTTGTTCGATGATCGAAGCTGCGATCACAACATTGAATTCGCGCATCAAGCCTTGCGCTGTTTTTTCTGTAATTTGCATAACTTTATCTCACGCTCCTAAAAATCTTTCTTAGTCTCAATCCGCGCTCAAAGCGCCAGTGGCCAACGGCTTTTAACCTTTGGCCGGTGTCGTAATCTTTTCAGCGTGGTGCGGGTGAAGGGACTCGAACCCCTAAGGCCTTTCAGCCACTAGGACCTAAACCTAGCGTGTCTACCAGTTCCACCACACCCGCAGGCTACCCGGGTTAAGCCACCCGCTCGAATGCCGCCACCGTTTAATGAGGTGCGCGTGATTACACAAGCCAAAGCAGCGGCATCGTGCGCAAACCAATTAAGCCTATCGCCTGGAAAATTCATGTAGTCTTGTAGGATTAGTCATTATCATACTGTAAATAAAGTGTTTTTATGACTTCGTTCACTGCGTTCGGCAGGTCTTCGGCGATCAAGCCTGGGCCACTTTTTGTTCCCGCAGCGCCATGGAGCCAAACGGCAGCGCAAGCGGCACTCCAGGGCGACATATCCTGCGCGAGCAGCCCCGCCACTAATCCAGCCAGAACATCGCCTGAGCCGCCGGTTGCCAGCCAAGACGAGCCATTGGTATTTATGGCGACCCGGCCATCGGGCGCTGCAACCAGTGTATCTGGGCCTTTGAGCACAACAACCGCGCTACTCAATGCTGCGGCGGCCTTGGCCCGCGACAGCTTACTGCCCTTCTTACTCCCAAACAGGCGCGCAAACTCACCCTCATGAGGAGTCATGACCGTTGGTGCACTGCGAGCAGAAATGGCCTCGAATAACAACTGCGGGTCGGGTGAAAAACTAGTCAGTGCGTCGGCGTCAATGACAACCGCGCGCGAGGTATTAAGCAGGCGAAGCACCAAATTACAGGTAGCGGGTCCGACACCGAATCCCGGGCCGATCAGTGCGACGTTCTTGCGGTGGTCACTTAACACAGCGTCGAGATCGGCGGTTGAGTCGACCGAACGCACCATCGCACCGGGTTGGCCTGCGGCATAAATTCCAGCCGAGCTGGCAGGGACTGCATAAGTCAGTAACCCAGCGCCCACTCTGCGTAGCGCATGACCGGCCAATCGTATCGCGCCAGTGTCAACGCCACCGAACGCAAGAACATGCCCACGGGTATACTTATGCGATTGCCAATCCGGTTGCGGCAGAGTCCAAAGGCTTGGATCATTTACGACCACACCACCTGGCTTGATTTCACTCAAGACTGTGCTGGGAATACCAATATCAGCGACCACGACGTCGCCACATAAAGCGCGGCCGGGGTAAAGCACATGGGCAGGTTTTAGCCTGAAGAACGTCACTGTCAGAGCGCACGCAACCGCCACACCGCTTTTTGCGGGCTGTTCGGCGCTGGGAAGCACCACCCCTGTATCACCATGCACCCCGCTGGGCACATCAATAGCGATTGTCGTCAGTCTGCGGTTTGAAATCTGTTGAACAGCATAAGCCGCAGTGCCCGACAATCCACGGCTGAGCCCTGCCCCAAACATGGCATCCACAACCAGCGGCCTTGGCGAGAGCAGTTCGTCAACGCTTGAGCCGTCGATGTTCTCAAGCATTTTTCCAATGGCGCACCAGCGCGCGGCGTTGGTTGCTGAGTCCCCCTTAAGTGAGGCGATGTCGCCGAATATGGCAACGCACACGGGCCACCCCAACGCAAACAGATGGCGCGCAACGACAAATCCATCGCCGCCGTTATTGCCAGGCCCGCACAGGATCAAGACCTCCTGCACCGGCCACCGCTTTGAAATCTCGCGGACAACGGCAATGCCTGCGGCTTCCATCAGTGCCAGACTTGTAACGCCTGCCTGCACAGCCGCAGCATCAGCTGCGTACATCTCAGCAACTGTCAAAACGGCCTGGGGGTATATTTGCGCTGCCTTCACGGTCTTACATTGCTTGCTATTGTTATCGAATTTTACCACTAGTGTGGCAGTTCAGAAGTCCACATCACTCTCGCCGCAAGTCCAAAATGTGGACTTCTGAACCAAAGCCACACTAGATCAATAGGTTGCTAGTGTCCTTCGATTCCGAAATTCGCAATATTGCCCGCGACAAAATGATGCGAACTTCGGAATCGGGACACTAGGGTTTCATGTCATTCTGCAGTTCTATAGACATACCCGAAATTGCTGACTTGCGGCACTGGCACTGGCGGCCAGTGGAGCGGATTTGACTTTCGCACCCCTGATCGCGGCGGAACTG
>JANLSL010000165.1:0-1820 GCA_031362385.1 Alphaproteobacteria bacterium
CTCGGTAATATTCAGCTGTGGCGAAGAATAAGGCGGCGAGTCAACCGAGGCCGTTCCATAGTCGGTTCCTGTCGCGTCACCAATCATGCGAACGGTCGTCGTGGTTGTGATTCCTGAATTAAAATTTGGAAACCGAATATAACTATAGTTGCCAAGCAATCCCGGCGTCGTATTAGGGATCACCGTATAGTTGCCAGCAATGACCGCAGCCGAGCGCTCAGCGCTATCTGATGATGCCTTGCTCGAAACCTGGGTGTTTGCCAGGGTGTTGGTTTGCTGTGATGATTCAAGTGCGCGGCGCTGAGCTTCGACGCTCAGCGCTGGGCCGCGCGCAATAAGATACTGATCAGGGTTTGATAGAACATGAACGTAGGCCTCATCTCCGGCCACCACGCCAGACGAGAAGCACAATAAACCTAATGCCACGACAGCGAGGCTTTTGAGATATTGAGCGGTGGCGTTCATGGGATTTCCTGTCTGCGCAAAGTTCATCTTGACGATTGGCCTAACAACGTTTTCCCCAGCCCTGAGTTGCCCCACATTTTGCGTTTTTCTGCTTTATCTAAGGATTTTAGCAGATTTTACCTAACTTGATTCCAGCTTTTCCATATAGGTCTTGAGTGCTGCAAAATAGCTAACTTTTAGTAAATCCGGCGATTCAGACTGCCCATCCGAGAGATGCTGGAGTTGAGAAAATTTCCCTTTCCCGGAATTACACCACACAAACCCGTCAGCGTAGTATTCGTAGTCCACAGCACGATCGTTCAACAGGTGGACGTCTGGGGGGCGGCCCTGATCCTTCAAAAACTCATAAACCGCATACATTGCCAACTGATCGATCCCCCAGTGCATTGCGCCCTGGCGGTAAAGTTCATCAACATACGCAGCGATCAACCTTAGATACGCAAAACTGCGTTCCGTGGGGCAAAACCCAACAACGCTGGCGTTAAATTGATTCCATGGTTCCCACCGGCCAGGGCGTGCGCGGAACGCCACATCTGCGGTGCCAATAGAGTCGAACATGGGTTGCGGGTCACGATGCAGCAAGGCATCCACATCCATCAGCCATAACGGCTTTTGGTATATTTTGAGGTGCTGATAAAGCCTAATGAAACGCACCGCATGGTAGTAACACCGCGCTGGCATCAAGCCTTTGGCTGCAACGCCTGGCCGTTCGGCCGAGATGGCAATGGTGCTATTGTTGAGGCCAGCACAAAAACTTTTGACCAGTTCAAGTTCGGCATCCGAGGCATCCATCACGTGCAGATGGACCTGGGGCCGATCAGCAACATCATTGATCGACAACAACAATGGGCGCGCGAAGTCGACGTAATAGCTGTAGTTACAGGACAGATAAATAATTGGCTTTTTAGAAAACTGAGGTGACGCCACATCAATTAGCGGCGGAATTTGACTAAACAGAGCCGCCTCATTTTGCGCCTCAAGGCGTTGATAGAAGCTGTCATTAAAGATGATGTTTTCATATATCGAGTCTGGCTGTATTTTTGCCATGACTTGAAAGTGTTGCTCGGATTCATGGCGCAAACCACGCGAAATCAAGCATACCGCTTTAGCGCCGATGGCGTCACGATGCGCGGGCTCTTGGCTTAGAATGGTGTCGGCAACTGCTTCATACTCATCACGCTGTGCGCGCACAAAGTCGAAGTACAATTCTTTGAGCGAAGTTAAATGATACGGCATCAAGCCGTGCGCTGTGCGTTCGGTCCATTCCATATAAGGCGAGAGCTGATTCAAATAGGCCAGGCGCGCCTTTAATGACGCATCCTGAGGCGGCTTTGCTTTTAGTAAAGCTGCCAACC
>JANLSL010000221.1:0-2460 GCA_031362385.1 Alphaproteobacteria bacterium
CAAATCAGCCAGCATGACGTTCTTGAACAGCGGTTGGCTATCAAGGGTGGGCTGGCGCAAGCCGTCGCCCAGGGCCAAGAGCAAAACCGGTTGAGTGACGAGAGGCAATCGATCTTTTGCCCGGGCGGCATAGGTGAAGGCGGCCTCGTGAACGAATTCACGTTTAGTCAGCGGGCGCAGACTTTCTGCCAGTGCGCGGCCCCAATCCGCATCGGGGATGCCCCGTTCCGCTGCGCTCTTGCGCAACATTGGCACAGTCGCCACGAACCACTCGAAGAATTCTGCCGATGTTTTATAAGTTGGCAAACTCGCAATGGCTTTTTTCCATCGTTCTTCTGAAACCACGTAAACGCCGCTCAGTGCAGCATGGCGCACCATGCGCGGCTCAAGGATGGCAATTTCAGCCGCGATCAACGATCCAGAATGAAAGCCGACAACATCAAGGGGGCGGGCAGGCTCAAAACCCATGTGATGTAATCCCTCGGCAATGGCCGCAGCATAGTTTTCAATTGTTGGGGCAACATCAGGACCATCCGAACCGCCGACGCCAGGGGTGTCGATTGCAATCACGACACGATCTTCGGCCATGGTTTGAAAAAAGCCCGGCGACTCAAGTGCCGAATTAACGGTTTGATGAATCACCACCAGCGGTAAGGCTTTGGCTTTAGTCGGTGTGGCATTGGTTGGCGTAGCAATGGCGTAATGCATCTGGCCATAGCGATAGTCGACATAGTCCCGCTTGATGCTGGCCCGCTTGACGCTGGTTTGTGCGTGCGCAACCAGCGGTGCAGCGAGGGCCAATATCGCACATACAAACGCCCATCGATTCCGAAGCATCATGTCAGTCATCCCGTTCAACGTAGTTTTGAACATTACGTCTTGTATCGACTGCTTGGCCATAGGAAGGTGACATAGGTGCTTCAAAATATGGCGCATTATGTTTGCAATCTTTGATCTTGACCGCACTGTTACCACGCACGGTACTTTCACGCCGTGGCTGTTGCGCTTTGTGCGTCGCCAGCCGTGGCGGTTGGTGGGCTTGCCGATCGTGCTGATTGCGGCCCTGGCGTACAAACTAAAAGTTCTTAGCCGCAAACAACTCAAACAAGTCATGCTGCGGTGCGTCGTCGCCGGTCAATCAGCGGAAATGGTTGCCGCTGTGAATGCAGAGTTTGTGACCTCGTGGATTCCGCGCCGGTGCCGCCCGGGCGCGCTGGTGGCAATCGCCGCGCATCACAAGAACGGAGATACGGTTGTTTTGGCCACGGCGAGCAACGATGTTCACGCCATTCCGATTGCCAAGGCATTGGGAATCACGCTGGTGATTGCCACCCGTGCTGAGATCGACGCGCAAGGTCGGCTGACCGGGCGTATCATTGGGCCCAACTGTTATGGCGCTGATAAACTTGAAATGATCAAAGCAGCGGTGAATGTGGGCCAGGCGCAAACCGTGGCGTACTCTGACCACCACAGTGACTGGCCGATGCTGGCCTGGGCGAGCGAAGGTGTGGCGGTCAATCCCAACGCGAAGCTGCGCAAACGTGCAGCTGAACAGGGCATGAAAATTTTAGACTGGAATTAGCTTGCATTCAGGTGCGCTTGGCTAATATTGATTCCACTAAGGTTTTGTCATTCAACGTATCCACATCGATGGCTGCTTCGGCCCATGGCATGATGACGGGGGCGGCGCGTATGCCAAAGCGCATACCAGCGCGCGCTATCGCACCGTGCACAGTCCATAGACGTAACAGCACACCCAGCAGTGTCAGCCATCCGAAGGCCGCCACCACCCGCAGGGGTTTTTTGCGGTTTTGTTCAACGAATGCCCAGAATTGAATCACGCCGCGTACTTTCGGCGATAGCGCGCCGAAGATGTTGCAGCTGCACCACGCGCCATCCTTAAAAGTATAGCCCGTGCGCTTGGTGCCCGGGTACGCGGCTTGCACCATCGCTTTTTCGGCCATTGCAACTGTGAGGTCGCAGCCCAATGACAGGGTTTGCGTGCAAAAATGATCAACCATCGCCGTGCTTAGTAAAGCATGATCAGCCGTGGTGATGAGAAGGGGGCCAGCAGCGCTGCGCGATTCAAGAAATGCCGCAATACTACGCGCCGGAGAAGCGCTGGGTGGAAAGAAGGCGACGTTTGGCCAAGGGCCTAAATTTTCTGGCCCGCACACAATAATTTCAGTGATATGGGGGCTTGCGCTAAGTGCTGCGATAACACGGTCGATCATGCGCGTACCGGCAAGAACCAATTCGGCCTTCAGTTGCGTGGCGGTGTTCAAGCCATCGCCAGCAGCGTTGCGGGTGCCCGCCAATACAAGTGCGGTAAACCCACTCATGGCGCGGTGACCGGGTTGAGTGGCGCGCTGCCTGCCAGCACGGCATCAAGATTATCAAGTACCATCATGCCCATCGCCAAGCGTGTTTCTGCGGTCGCACTGCCGAGGTGAGGCAACA
>JANLSL010000237.1:0-2629 GCA_031362385.1 Alphaproteobacteria bacterium
GACCGGATCGGTTTAGTGGGGCCCAATGGCGCTGGAAAAACCACGCTGCTGAATTTGCTGACCGGTGCGTTGGCGCCTGACACCGGCAAAATCAAAGTTGCGCAGAATCTACAAATGGTCACGCTGGATCAACGCCGCGAAATGCTTAACCCCGCGTGGACGCTGCAAGAAGCGCTGGCCGGTGAGCGGGCTGACTATGTGCAAGTGGGTGAGAGCAAGCGCCACGTGATTGGCTACATGAAAGATTTTCTATTCACCGCTGAACAAGTCCGCACCACGGTTGATCGGCTGTCGGGTGGAGAGCGCGGCCGGTTGATGTTGGCACGCGCACTGGCCAAACCTTCAAATTTTCTGGTGTTGGATGAGCCCACCAACGATTTGGATTTAGAAACCTTGGATTTGCTGCAAGAAATGATCGCCGATTATGCCGGCACGGTGCTGATTGTCAGCCACGACCGCGATTTTCTTGACCGCACTACCACGTCTATTGTGTGCAGCGAGGGCCGAGGCCAGTGGGCAGTGTATGCCGGTGGATATTCCGACATGGTCACCCAGCGCGGCAGCGGTGTTACGGCCAAAGGTGCTGCAAACACACCCAGCAGCGGCGCAGCGACACCGCCTGCGCTAAGCGTGCCACCGCAACCCAAACGCAAACTCAGCTTCAAAGAAAAGCACGCGCTGGATACTTTGCCAGGCCGGATGGAAACGCTGGAATCTGACATCGCCAAACTTGAAGACAAAATGACCACGCCAAATTTGTTTGCCAAAGACCCCGAGACCTTTACCAAAACCGCAAGTGCTTTGGAAAAAGCCAAAGCCAAACTGGCCAAAGCCGAAGAAGAATGGCTGGAGTTAGAGATGTTAAAGGAACAGGTGGGGGCTTAAGTCTGCTTGCTCTAAGAATAGCAAAAAATAGCATTTTATGTTATTCTTGTCCGACTCAGGAGATCTCACCATGAATGTATCGCTCGGACCATCGTTCGAAAAATTCGTCGAAAAGTTACTGGCCAGCGGCCGGTACGTCAGTTCAAGCGAGGTCGTACGCGCCAGCCTGCGCCTGTTGATGCTGGAAGAACAAACTGCCAAAGCTAAACTGAAAGACTTACGAACGGCTGTGCGTGTGGGGCTCGATCAAGCTGAACGTGGTGAATTCGTGGACTTGAATTTGACTGAAATTCTTGCCGCCACCGATAGGCCGCAGCGAAGCATTAAAGCGCGCAAGAAACGCGCCGCATAGCGCGCATGGGGCGGTCACGCCCTGAGGTCGGCAGCGAGGTCCGCTCGATAGCCTACAAAAGCCACGTTATTTTTTATCGCGTACGCGGACCGCAGACTGAAATTCTGCGCGTCCTACACGGCGCCCGCGACATCAACGTTTAAGCCTGCATCACCGGCAAATACTTCTTGGTTGTTTCTTCCGACCACGCCCACAGCTTGGCGGCCAGTTCCATATTTTGCATATTGGCGGTTTGTGGAATCACCGGGTTGCAGTCTTCAAAATAAAGCCCGGTTGTGGTGGCTAGCTTCGGCTCGGCGGCCACATAAGTTTGCGTGGCGGCCCCCTCTTCCACCGTTTTCATGAATATCCAACCGCCCAAAGCAGCGACCACCCGAATATAAACCGGGAAGTGCCGCCCTAAATTCGTATTGATCACGCCGGGGTGAATGAAATTTGACGTGGCCGCAGTGCCCGCCAAACGGCGCGCCAGTTCTTGGGCGAACAAGCCATTGGCCAACTTCGACTGGCCGTACATTTTATTGGGCACGTAATCGCGCTTGCCATCAAGGTTATCAAACTCGATGCCTGCTTCGGGCGCCCACAAATATCCGCGTGAACTTACCGTGACCACGCGACCCTGCGGTGCAGCCTTTACTTGGTCAATCAAATGATTGGCCAAAATGAAATGTCCCAGGTGGTTGACCACCAAATGCTTTTCAATACCGTTCACTTGTTCAGGCTGCTGCAAGGCCATGATGCCTGCGTTGAGCATCATCACATCGATGGGAAGGTTCATTGCCTTCACATCTTCGGCGGCTTTCACAATCGTCTCGAACTCAGCCAACTCACACGCCACGGGTGTGCCCTTGCCTTTAGTGCCGGGCATGGCAGCGATTGATGCAATGGCCTCGGCGGCTTTGTCTTTGGTGCGCGCCAGGCCAATGACATGTGCCCCCTTCATCATCAACGCCCGCATGGACTCGAGACCAAGGCCAGAGTTACACCCGGTAATCAGCACCGTCTTGCCCGCCATATCGATGCCCGCCATCACCTGATCGGTGGTGGCCTTTTTATCGAACGCACTGCGCACTGCACCAGGCACAGGTTTGGCATCGGCTTTTGCATCAGGCTTGTCAGCGGTGCCTTGGGCCAAGGCCGAGGTGGCGGCACTCATGGCCAGTGCCGACCCAGCAACTAAAACCTGACGGCGGCGAAGTGATTTTTTCATGTGGAAACCCCCAAATTGAAAGGCAAGATTACACCGATAAATCAAGCCGCGCGAGCCCAACCCGCTGATGCCCGCTGATGAGTGCCCGCCGACCGCCGTGCGGTGCTGATTCCCAAGGTTTTTTTGGCGCGGCGACCATGCTAGGTTGAGTGTGCCATGGATGCGGCAGTTCAATCCCGACA
>JANLSL010000254.1:0-6818 GCA_031362385.1 Alphaproteobacteria bacterium
ATCGGGCTTTTGTGCAGCCATCCAATCTTCAACCGGCTTCTGGCGCATCAGGTCAAGCTCGGCCCGCGTGGCTGTGATGATCTCGCACTGTTCAGTCTGTAAGCGCCGCACCACAGCGCTGCCGACCATGCCGCGATGGCCCGCAACCCACACA
This sequence comes from Alphaproteobacteria bacterium, assembly GCA_031362385.1. Lineage (GTDB taxonomy): Bacteria > Pseudomonadota > Alphaproteobacteria > Rhodospirillales > Rhodospirillaceae. Next base: position 155 of record JANLSL010000254.1, read on the forward strand.
CGCTTTCCTTGAAGTGAAAACGCCACCACCTTCAACCCTATAACTCGTGCCGATCAAACCGCGCAGCTTCTGAAACAACCACCTCGAGGTCGCTCGCGACCATTTCCTTCACCATTTCACGCAAAGTGGTCTTGTGCTTCCAACCCAGCACTTTCGCGGCCTTGGCGGGGTTGCCTAACAGCAAATCAACTTCGGTGGGGCGGAAGTAGCGCGGATCAATCTCGACGAGGACCGCGCCAGTTTTTTGGTCGATGCCCTGTTCGGCAACGCCCTTACCTTTCCACACAATGGTGCGGCTCACTTCGGCAAATGCAAGCTCAACAAACTCACGCACGGTTTGGGTTTGCCCGGTGGCCAAAACATAGTCATCAGGTTTGGGTTGTTGCAGCATTAACCACATACCTTCAACGAAATCACGCGCATGGCCCCAGTCGCGTTTGGCGTCGATATTGCCCAGGTAAACTTTGCTCTGGAGGCCTTTCTCAATCGAGGCGACCGCGCGGGTAATTTTGCGCGTTACAAAGGTCTCACCCCGGATCGGGCTTTCGTGATTGAACAAAATTCCGTTCGAGGCATGGTACCCATAGGCCTCGCGGTAATTCACTGTGATCCAATAGGCATACAGTTTTGCTGCCGCATAGGGGCTGCGCGGATAAAAAGGGGTCTTTTCGGTCTGCGGCGTTTCTTGCACCTTGCCGTAAAGCTCGGATGTCGAAGCTTGATAAAAGCGCGTTTTATCTTTGAGGCCTAAAATGCGCATCGCCTCTAACAAGCGCAGCGCACCCAGTCCGTCGGAGTTGGCGGTGTATTCTGGCGTTTCGAAACTCACCTGCACGTGGCTTTGCGCCGCCAGGTTATAAATCTCGTCAGGCTGAACTTCTTGAACCAGGCGGATCAAGTTGGTGGCGTCGGTCATGTCGCCGTAGTGCAGAAACAACCGCACATCTTTTTCGTGGCTGTCACGATACAGGTGATCAATGCGCCCGGTGTTGAACGACGATGAGCGTCGCTTCACGCCGTGAACGATGTAGCCCTTTTTCAGCAAAAGCTCGGCAAGATAGGCGCCGTCTTGTCCGGTAACCCCGGTGATTAATGCGACTTTGTTGGCCATGGAAACCTTAAAACTATACCGGCTGAGAAGAATTTAAGCCCTTAAGCCTACCGTTCTAAACACAAATAGCGCCCCGGAAAACCCCGCTGGTCAGCCCAAGCGATTCGCCAACCCGATAGGGCCTGGGTTATGATGTCGGCTGAACGAAAAAGACATGAGCTTGCCCCCTGTGAAACTCCTGCTCCAGCCCCGCAACTTATTGGCCTATTGCCACGATGTGGCGATGGCGTATGCGGCATTTTTGACCGCGTTTACGTTACGCCTGGGCCTGGGCGAGCCGTGGGAAACACACGATGTTTATGTCACTGCCGGGGCCTTTGCTGGGGTGGCCGCACTGGTTTACCTGTTCACGGGCCTGTATCGCCATGTGTGGGAGTATGTCTCAACCCGCGATGCCATGAACGTTTTGCGCTCGGCCTCGTTCACTATTCTGGTTTTCCTGCCGACGCTGTTTTTTGTCACCCGCCTGGAAACGTTCCCCCGCTCGCTGCCCATTATCAGCTGGTTTGTGCTCGTGCTCTTTCTGGCCGGGCCTCGTTTGTTGTTGCGCCTCGCCCGCGACCGCCAGTTTGGTGGCGTCTGGCGGCAGGTCGAAGATGGAACGCCTATTTTAGTCATTGGCGGCGGGCCTGAGGGTGAACAGTTCGTGCGCGCCGTGCAGAAGGGCAGGCGTTCGCCCTACACCATCTTGGGCATGATTACCGCCAACCCCACGCGCGTTGGTCAGATGATCCAGGGTGTTGAAGTTTTGGGCCTGGATAAGGACCTCTCCACTATTATCGCCAAATTATCGCGCCGTGGCGCCAAGCCCGAAAAAATCGTTGTGGTCCGCGCCAAAGTTTCTGGTGCTGAGCTAACGCAATTCCTTGATATCGCCGAGGCGCATGGCTGCGGCCTGGCCCGCGTACCACCACCAGCCCAACTGCGTGATTATGATGACGCGGCCCTCAAGCCCCGACCCATCGCCATCAACGACGTGTTGGGCCGTGCGCAAATGTCGCTGGACCGCGCAGCGATGGCCGACTTGGTGCGTGGTAAACGAATTTTGATTACCGGTGCGGGCGGCTCGATTGGGGCCGAACTGGTGCGCCAAATGGTGGCCATTGGTCCAGCCCATTTATCACTGGTCGATTACGGTGAATTCAATCTTTACACCATTGATCACGAAATTCGCGCATGGCGGCCCAACCAATCGATGAGCACGATTTTGGCTGATGTACGTGACAGTGCTAAGTTGAAAGACATAGTCATCAAAGAACGCCCTGATCTGGTGTTTCACGCCGCCGCCCTTAAACATGTGCCGCTGGTTGAATCAAACGTATTGGAAGGCCTGCTGACCAACGCGATTGGTGCGCGCAATGTGGCCGAGGCGTGCATCACGGCGCGCGTTCCCACCATGGTGCTGGTCTCAACTGATAAGGCCGTGAACCCAGCTAATGTGATGGGCGCATCTAAACGGATTGCTGAAATTTTTTGCCAGGCTGAAGATCTACGCCAGTCCGAAACCACGTTTATAACGGTTAGATTCGGCAACGTGTTGGGCTCGGCGGGCTCGGTCGTGCCGCTGTTCCAACATCAACTCGAAACCGGCGGGCCACTTACCGTCACCCACCCCGATATTGAGCGTTACTTCATGACGCCCCACGAAGCGGTGGAACTTATTTTGCAGGCCAGCGCTTTGGGTTTGGCCAAGCGCGACCAAGGTGCAATTTTTGTGCTCGATATGGGCGAGCCGGTCAAAATTATGGACCTGGCCAAACAAATGATTCGCCTGGCTGGTAAAACATTAGGGCTTGATATCGACATCAAAATCACCGGCTTGCGCCCCGGCGAAAAACTTTATGAAGAACTGTTTCATGGTGATGAGCCACCATTGCCGACAGGCCAAGAGGGTATTTTGATCGCGCGGCCGCGCGTATCTGACGCTAATAATATTTCTGCAGCCGTCACCGCCCTTGAAAAAGCCTGCCGCGAGCGTGATGAAACCAAGGCCCTGTTGATCGTGGCGGGGTTAGTGCCCGAAATGCGCCGTGGCCAGACGCCACAACCAAAACCGCATTTGACCATCGTTAAGTCGTCTTAGTTTTGAAAACGGGGGATTGGATATGACTCGTATTCCATTGAGTCCGGCCGTCGTCCTTATCCTTACCGCACTAGCTTTTCCACTTGCCGCCCAAGAAGCGGCTCGCCCTACCGTCGATGAAAACGGAACTGTCATAGGAACACTGCCGCCCGTTCCACTCTCAAGCTTTCTCAGCCCAGAGGCCAAAGCTCAACTGACTCAAAAGCTCCGCGCACCGGCCGCACCAACAATGGCCGATGGCATCGAGGCCGTACGCAAAAGTTCTGATGCTGTCGCCAAGGCGTCGCTTGAGGGCTGGCTTAAAATTCACCCCGCCACCATTACCAATACTAATATCGATGGTGTGCGTACCGACATCGTGACCCCGACATCGGGCATTGATCCCAAAAATAAAAACCGCATTCTCATCAACGCACATATGGGCGGGTTTTTCACCGGCGGACGCTATGGCGGCCAGGTGGAGTCGGTCCCTCTGGCAGGTCGCGGGCGGATCAAAATTATCGCGGTGGATTACCGCATGTCGCCCGAGCATCTTTTTCCCGCCGCCAGCGAGGACATGGAAACCATCTATCGCTATGCGCTGAAAACCACCAAACCTGAAAACATTGGCATCTACGGCTGCTCGGCAGGTGGAACCTTGGTGGCCGAATCAATGGCATGGTTCCAGAAAAAGAACCTGCCGCGGCCTGGTGCCATCGGGATTTTTTGCTCTGGTGCAATGCCATCGTTTTGGTTCGGCGGTGACTCAGCCCAGGTCAGTGCCATCTTTAATGCGACAGCGCCGATGACTGCTGCGCGTCCGGCCAATGCGCCGCGTGACTACTTTGCAGGTATCGAGAAAAACGATCCGCTGGTCACGCCTGGCATCTTCCCTGAGGTGCTGGCCAAGTTCCCACCCACGCTTATTGTGTCCGGCACGCGCGATATCGCCATGAGTAATGCGATTGTAACCCACGCCAAACTATTGGAAGCAGGCGTGAAAGCCGAGCTATTTGTCCAGGAAGGCCTGGGCCACGGCCATTTCTTTGCGTTTCCGGGCACAGCAGAGTCAAAACTCGCTTACGACGTGATTTGGAAGTTCTTCGATACCCACCTCAAGAACTAGAAAACTTCCCGGAAAAGCGGCAACCGGTGACGCTAGCCGGGGATTCAGTGGTGTGCTACACGGCGCGCATTCTTGCCCCTGCTGCAAAGTGTTGAGGTTTGCCAATGCCCGCCCCCGCTGTTCGCCGCGCCCTGTTTTCTGTGTCTGATAAAACAGGTTTGGTTGAATTTGCCCAATTCCTGCACGGGCTCGGGGTTGAGTTGATTTCTACGGGCGGCACAGCTGCGGCCCTGCGCACTGCCAAGCTCCCGGTCAAAGAAGTCGCTGACCTCACCGGTTTTCCCGAAATGCTCGATGGCCGGGTGAAAACGCTGCATCCCAAAGTACATGGCGGCCTGTTGGGAATTCGCGGCAATGCCGAACACGAGAAGGCCATGGCTGATCACGCCATTGTGCCAATCGACCTAGTCGTGGTGAACCTTTATCCGTTCGAGCAAACTATCGCCACAACAACCGACTTTGATACGTGCATCGAAAACATCGACATCGGCGGCCCGGCGATGATCCGCGGTGCAGCCAAAAACCATGCTGGCGTGGCCGTTGTGGTCGACGCACAAGACTACGCCACTGTTATTGAGGATATGAAGGCCAACAACGGTGCCGTCAGTGACGATCTCCGCAAAAAACTAGCAGCGCGGGCCTATGCCCGCACGGCAGCCTATGATGCTGCGATCTCCACGTGGTTCGCAGATGTGCTGAAAGATGACTCTCCGCGATATTTGTCGTTTGGCGGAAAACTCAAACAGTCGTTGCGCTACGGCGAGAATCCGCATCAAACGGCTACACTATATCTCACCACCGAACAGCGCCCCGGCATTGCCACCGCGCAACAACTCCAGGGCAAAGAGTTGAGCTACAACAACATCAACGACACCGATGCTGCATTTGAATTGGTGGCGGAGTTCTCATCTCCCGCCTGCGCGATCATTAAACATGCTAACCCGTGCGGCGTTGCATTGGGTGCCACCTGCCTGGAAGCATATTCCAAAGCATTGATCTGTGATCCGGTCTCGGCCTTCGGTGGCATCATCGCGCTCAACCGTCCTATCGATGGGCCCACCGCGACTAAAATCAGCGAGCTTTTCACTGAGGTCGTCATTGCACCCGGCGCCGATGACGATGCTAAAGCCATCTTCGCAAAAAAGAAAAACTTGCGCTTGATGGTCGCGCACGCCATGCCTGACCCGCGCTCCAAGGGCCGCACCATTCGCAATGTGGCTGGTGGATTTTTGGTCCAAGGGCGCGATAACGGCCATATTGCGGCGGCTGACTTGAAGGTCGTCACTCAGAAAAAGCCAACCGATCAGCAAACCGCTGATTTGTTATTTGCGTTTACGGTGTGCAAGCATGTCAAATCAAACGCGATTGTTTATGTAAAAAACGGCGCCACCGTGGGGATTGGTGCTGGCCAAATGAGCCGGGTTGATTCAGCACGCATTGCGCATTTGAAATCCAAAGAAGCAGCGCTTGCCGCAGGTTTGCCAGAAGCCCTCACGGTGGGCTCGGTGGTAGCGTCAGATGCGTTCTTCCCCTTTGCCGATGGCTTGTTGGTCACCGCCGAAGCCGGTGCCGTGGCTGTGATTCAGCCGGGCGGGTCCATTCGCGATGAGGATGTCATCAAAGCCGCCGACGAAAAGGGCCTGGCGATGGTGCTGACGGGCATGAGGCACTTTAGGCATTGATATTTGGTCGCATGTGCCACGCCAAGTGGAAGACCACTTCTCGGGCAAATGCTCCGCCGTTTAACTTGGCTCCTTCACGCCGCGCAAGATCCACCAGCCTACCGCCAAGAATACCAAAACGGTTGCCAGCCCCCAGCGCTGAGAGCCTGAGACAGCAGTGATCCAGCCCACGGCAAGTGGTCCGCCAAAGGCAATCGCCTTTCCCGTCAGCGCGAACAGGCCAAACATTTCCGTGCGCAATTCTGGCGGTGCCAAGCGCGCCATCATGGTGCGGCTGGCAGCCTGAACGGGCCCAAAAAAGGTGCTCACAGTCAGCGCCCAAATCCAAAACCAGGTTTTGTCGGGCGCGCTTAATGTCAAAGCGCCAAACACAATCACCGCCAAGACGCTCACTGAAATCGTGCGTTTGGAGCCGAATTTGTCATCAATCCACCCAAACACCGCAGCTCCTATGCCTGCCGTAACATTAAGCGCGATGCCTAACTGAATCACCTCAGGCACGCTCATGCCAAATGTGCCCGCCGCGAAAATACCACCGAACGCAAAAATAGTATTCACGCCGTCGTTGTAGAGCATGCGCGCAATCAAGAACCGCGTGATGTTGGGGTATTGCCGTACTTTTAGAATCGTTTCGCGCAATTGCCGCATTCCATTAGTAATGGCTGCGCCAATGGGTTGATTTG
>JANLSL010000290.1:0-6189 GCA_031362385.1 Alphaproteobacteria bacterium
TGTTGATGATCTGGTCGAGCCGCGAGCGGAACAGATCGCCCGCACCGCTCATCTCTTGCTTCTTTGGACGCATCGTATCCCTCCATCCGATGCAGCCAGAGAATCATAATTCGCGGTCTTTGAGAATCCAAAAACCCAAAACGAAATTGCAAGGTTCCGGGGGTTCAAACCCCAAATCCTTGCAATCTCAAAACCATACTCAAAGGGTTCGTGACCAACGGCTATTGTTTGCCTGCTGACAACGTCTCAGGACGGTGGTTTAGAGTTCTAAAGGATAGCCAAAAAAACCAGGGCGATGCGACAGGCACGTTGCATCCAAATATTTTCGGCTACCTATTTTATGTACGCAGAGTCATGCCAGCAATTTATTCTGCGCTAGGAGAGAAATAGTGAGCTGAGGCCAAGTTCAGTGGCCAATGCGAGATGGATACCTGCATCGCCTTAAGAACGGCATGTGTGAAAGATGGCGAAGTGATCATTCAAGCCGGGGGCGGTGTGGTGGCCGACAGTGACCCTGAATCAGAATTCCAAGAGAGTAACAATAAAGCCCAAGCTATTGTGCGCGCCGCCGAAGCGGCGGTGAAGTTTTTTGCAGGCGGGAATTAGGTGGGCTGGAACTATATCTAATAGATATTTTTTGGTTGAGTTTATTTATCTTTATGATATAATTAGCCATGAAGCTAGTCTGGGTCGCCGTTGCATTGAAGGAATTAGCCGTTCTGGCGAAGGATGACCCCGCGCTGCAAAGCTTGGTGTTCAAGGAGATTGAACGATTTGCGTTGGATCCGGCGCGCTTTCCGCAACGCAAGACGATCAACTTCAAGATGCTGAAGAAGCACCGGTTTGCCGGACGACTTCGGGTTCGAGATTTGCGGTTGCTGATGGATCGATCTGGCGATTGTTGGGTCGTGCGAACAGTCGTGCGTAGATCAGACACGACCTACAACTAACTTATTGTATGGACTGACTGAATGCCCAAGCCATCCCACAAACATGTGATCGACATCCCCGCCGGTGAAGCGGCGCGCGCATGGTCGTTACGTTATGTCGTTGAATATGCTGCAACTGCTTCGACACAGACCTCGCGCAGCGCGCCGCCCGGTTTGTCAGAAAGCCCTGAGGCGTTTGTCCGACTTGCCGAAAACGCCGTGAGCGGAAAAAAGCCAATGCGGGTGCAAACCAAAGCAGATGGAGGGTTCAAGGTGCTTCGTGTGGGCGAATTTTCCATGCAAGAGCGCCATGATTCTAAGAAACCGATTGCCGGAAAGAAAGTGACAATAGCCAAGGACACTTACGACGCCATGATGGACAGGCTCGATGAACTTGAGTGGGCTACGGCTTATGCCGAGCGTAAAAATGCCGCGACGTTCCCAACTTCGGTGGCGCGGCGCATTGTCGCGGGCGAGAGCCCGGTTCGGGTCTATCGTGAATACAGAGAGATGATACAGTCTGAATTGGCGAAAAAATCCGGCGTGACTCAATCATATCTTGCCGCCATTGAGACGGGTAAAAAGCCCGGCAGCGCATCAGCACTGAAAGCGATTGCGGATGTCTTAGGAATCCCAATGGACGTGCTCGTCGCCAACGCCTGAGCGTTACCGCTCACAACGCGCTGACTTATGTAAATGAGCGCCAACAGACACAGACGAGAGTTGATCTTCTCTTAGTTTCGTGTAAAAACTTACTCATCATGGGGACATCGCAAAAACTCGACGCGCTCACGGGGCTTCGCTTTTTTGCGGGCAGCGCCATTGTTATTCACCACCTGCGCAGCTTTGGATTGCCGAACTATGTCCTCGATGGCTGGCTGCTGAATAACGGGGTGGGCTTCTTTTTCGTGCTGTCGGGTTTCATCCTGACCTATGTCTACCCGACACTTGATACCGCCCATGCTGCCCGCCGCTTTTGGGTTGCGCGTTTTGCCCGCATTTGGCCAGCACACATGGCAGCGCTGGTGTTGTGTTATGTGCTGCTTGATGGTGACCCCGCAAGCGAGGGCACCGGCGTTGATAGCCTCGCACTTGGGTTGGCCAACATCGCCTTGCTCCAAGCCTGGATTCCGGTTGGGGAATCATTCTTCAGTTACAACAGTGTGAGTTGGAGTATCTCAACCGAAGCATTCTTCTATCTGGCGTTTCCTTTTCTGGTCGCAAATCTTGGGCGGACATGGTGGGTCAAGCTCGGCCTCGTGGCGCTGGTGTCGCTCGCTCTTGTCGTTGCAAGCCAAGTCGAAAGCCTGCCCCTCTATACCTCAATGGGCCAGGGCATCACGCTCACCGGAGTTGTTTACATCAATCCGCTGGCACGTCTGTTCGAGTTTATGATGGGCATGTGCGCCGCCCATGCGTGGAGGTCGCTCCATACCAAGGTTCAATTGCCGCTTCTGACGGGAACCATTCTTGAGGGGGCCGCGGTTTTGCTCGTCCTTGGCAGCGCTGGCCCGGTGATGCATTTGGGCGCTTGGGTGAATGCGCATTTCGGTTTTGCCGGCGCACAGTGGCTGGGCCAGGGTGGTGGTATGTCACTCAGCTTTGCCGCGTTCATACTTGTCATGGCATTCCAAAAAGGCCTGCTCAGTCGCGCGCTCGGCAGCCGCGCATTGGTATTCCTGGGCGAGATCTCGTTCATGGTTTACTTGATCCACTATGTTTTGTTGCGCGCTTATGTGTTGCACGCCGCATGGTTCAGCACATGGTCAGATCAAGCACGACTGGCCTTTTTCGTTTTCGTGTTGTTCGGGCTGTCGACATTGATGTGGAAATTTATTGAAAAACCCGCCCGGCGCTTAATCTTCACGCGCTTTGACCAGGGGGGCGAAACCCTAATAGGGAAACTGTCGCCAGCGCTCAGCCGCTAACTCAACGCTCAGCGCGTTGTTGCACTCGCGCGGTTTGGCGACGGACAACTTCACTTAAGGGGGCCAGCACGAAACCCTTCGCTGGCAAACTTGTAATCCACTCACTCAGCGCTGTCAGCGTCACCTCATGCGGATGGCCAATGGCGATCACCGTGCCGCGCTGGCGCGCGGTTTCTTCCACCAGCGCCAGCTCTTTAAACACTTCGGCTGGTGTTTGGATGTTGTCTAAAAACACATCGCGCTCGACCACCGGCACCCCCATCGCGCGCGCCAATGTAGGGCCTACACTATTGCCAGCAGTTTTTGAGTCAAACCACATCAGCCCGCGCTCTTTCATGGCAGTCATCACCAGTGTCATTTTGGCCGTATCGGCGGTGAAACGACTTCCCATGTGATTGTTCACACCCACGTAGCCGCTCCAGGAGTCGAGTGCTGCGGCCAACCTGGTGTTGATCTCGGCATCAGTCAGCGCCAGCGTCAAAGCACCGGGGCCTGGTTTCTCGTTGGGGTCCAACGGCTCCATGGGCAGGTGCGCCAAAACTTCGTGGCCTGAATCGCGCGCGCGCATCGCCCACATCGGCAAGTTTGTGGCATAGGTCAGGAATGACAACGTAATGGGTGCTGGCAAGCTTAGCGCACGGTCACTGTTCACACGGTTCAAACCCATGTCATCAATCACAATCGCGATCGCGGGTTTACCATCAGCCTCCTCAAACGGCGTCGCCTGGGCAACCGCTGTGTTTGAAAGTGCTTGCGGCACAGGTTCAACAGCGCGGGGCTCGGGTTTGTCTAAAATGCTGGGGGTTTTCGTCGCTTCAAGTTGCCGTTCGGGCTCGATGTCATCACTGCTGGCGATCTCGGATTTGAACAGTTCGGGGGGTGCGGTGCGCAATTTGGAAACGAAAGTTTTAGATTGCCCTGCTTTTGCTATCATTGGTTGACGCGAGGTCAGGTTCAGCCAGGCGCCGAACACCGCGCCTGCGCATACCAACGCAATGGCCAACACTGCGGCCAAGACAGGGTGAACGCCCAAAATGCCCGTAGGGCGTTTGGCGGGTTTAGCGTGTGATTGTGACGACAGCGGCATAGGCTCGACTTGCAGAGTTGAATCAAAGCCTTAGATCATGGCTGAGGGGTCTTAACGAGCCATAAATAAGTACCCCACGCTTCCTTGACGTGGGGGGCCATGGGCGGCATTTTGACCCTCACAACGGATGGACTTAAGGCCATGTATCTGCTGATCGATAACTACGACAGTTTTACCTACAACCTATGGCACTTCTTGGGTGAACTGGGTGCTGAGGTGGCCGTCCATCGCAATGACAAAATCTCAGTACCTGAGGCCGTGGCCCTGAAACCTGCTGGCATTATTTTGTCGCCCGGTCCGTGCGACCCCGACCAAGCTGGCATTTGCCTGGACCTGATTAACAAGGCTGCTGGAAAGATTCCGATTTTTGGCGTGTGCTTGGGCCACCAGGCTATTGGTCAAGCGTTTCAAGGCCGCGTCATCCGCGCCCCAACACCGATGCATGGCAAAGTGAGCGAGATCGCCCATACCGGTCATGCGATGTTCAAAGATGTGCCCCGGCGCTTCAATGCCACGCGCTATCACTCGTTGATTGTCGAACGCGCAACTTTGCCTGGGCAATTGGAAGTGACCGCACAAACCGACGATGGCCTGATCATGGCCGTGGCGCACAAGACTGACCCGATTTTTGGCGTGCAGTTCCACCCTGAAAGCATTGCCTCGCAATACGGGCATCATATTTTGCGCAATTTCCTGGTCGCGACTGGCTTAAAAGCGCGCGACATTCCGAAGACGGCCAATACCGCCGCAGCGGCATGAGCGACCTCAAGCCGCACTTGGCTCACCTCGCCGATGGCCATGCCTTGAGTGAAGCGCAGGCTGAGTCTGTTTTCGAAGTCATCATGTCGGGCCACGCCACGCAACCACAAATAGCAGCATTCTTGATGGCCTTGCGGGTGCGCGGCGAAACCGTTGACGAACTGACGGGTGCCGCACGGATCATGCGCGCCAAAGCGCTCAAAGTGAAAGCACCCGCCGATGCGATTGATACGTGCGGCACGGGTGGCGATGCTGCGGGTACTTATAATATTTCCACGGCTGTGGCTTTTGTCGTGGCCGGATGCGGTGTACCGGTCGCAAAGCACGGCAACCGTGCGGCTTCGTCAAAGTCGGGCACTGCTGATGTGTTGGCGGCCTTGGGCGTCAACCTTGATGCCACGCCTGCATTGATTGAGCTTGCCATCACGCGCGCCAAAATTGGCTTTCTGTTTGCACAGAAACACCACAGCGCCATGAAGCATGTGGCACCGGTGCGCACTGAGTTAGGTGTGCGTACGATTTTCAATTTGGTTGGCCCGTTATCAAACCCGGCAGGCGCCAAGCGCCAACTCCTCGGTGTGTTCGCTCACAAATGGATTATGCCGATGGCCGACACGTTGGGCCGCTTGGGTTCTGAACGCGCCTGGGTGGTGCATGGCAGCGACGGGCTTGACGAACTGACCACATCTGGAAGCTCATTTGTGGCCGAACTGAACGCGGGTAAAGTGCGCACCTTCGAAGTTACGCCCGAAGATGCAGGCTTGCCTCGGGCTGACTCTGGCGCGCTCAAAGGTGGCGACGCGGCGCATAATGCCGCAGCATTGCGCCACGTATTAGCAGGCGAGAAAAGCGCTTATCGTGATATCGTGCTGCTCAACGCAGCGGCGGCTTTGGTTGTTGCTGGCAAAGTTGACAATTTAAGAACTGGCGTGGACCTGGCGAGCCAGTCCATTGCTGGCGGCCACGCATCGCGCGCCCTCGACGCACTGGTCGCCATTACAAACGGAACTGCACCATGAGCGATACGCTTGCTAAAATTTGCGAACAAAAGCTCATTCGTATTGCGCAGCGCAAACGCGAACTGTCGATGTCGGATGTGGAAGCCTTTGCCCGCAAAGCCTCCCCGGTGCGCGGCTTTGCCGCAGCGTTGAACGCAAAAGTAGCCGCAGGCCAACATGCGTTGATTGCCGAAATCAAAAAAGCCTCGCCGTCAGCGGGTTTAATTCGGTTCGATTTTGACCCGCCTGCCCTGGCGGACGCCTATGAACGTGGCGGAGCAGCGTGTTTGTCGGTGTTGACGGAAGAAGCCCATTTCCAAGGGGCTGATACTTTTTTGGTAGCGGCCCGCGCGGCAACAGCACTGCCAACCTTGCGCAAAGATTTTATGCTCGATCCCTATCAGGTGGTTGAATCGCGCGCCATTAATTCTGATTGCATTCTGATTATTCTCGCTGCTGTGAACGATTCACTGGCGGCCGAATTGGAA
>JANLSL010000292.1:0-3362 GCA_031362385.1 Alphaproteobacteria bacterium
GCCCCAATCGAGAGAAACAATTGCGCCATCCTCTTCGCTGACGGTGATTTCGCCAAAGGGGGAATGAAACGATAGTTGCGGCATGAAGGCTGGCCTTTCAGCAATGCGCGGGCTGAGGCATAGTCGCACAGATCATAATTCATGAGCGAGGGCCAAGCGATGAAAGTAAACATTTCTGTTGATTGCACCCCAGATGAAGCGCGCGCCTTTTTGGGTTTGCCCAACATTGCGCCGATGCAAGAGGCCGCCATGAAACAGATGCAAGCCAACATGGAAAAAGCGGCCCAAAGCATGGATCCCGACGGCGTGATGAAAGCTTTGTTTCCGATCAAGCCGGAAAACATGGCCGACATGCAAAAGGCGTTCTGGTCGCAATTTACGAAAACTGGCGGCTAACACGCCAAAATCATGAGCGCTGATACGATATTTGCTTTGGCGTCGGCACCGGGGCGCGCCGGGATCGCAGTAATCCGCATTTCTGGCGACAAGGCTGGAAAAGCCCTTCAGCGCCTGGGCTGCAAAACCCCCGCACCGCGCAAGGCAACGCGCGCAAAGCTGACCGACCCGCTGAGCACCGAAATTCTCGATGACGCTTTGGTGCTATGGTTTCCAAGCCCCCACAGCTTTACCGGCGAAGACGTTGCCGAGCTTCACATTCATGGTGGGCGGGCTGTGATCGACAGTGTTTTGAATGCGCTGACATCAATCGGCGGATTGCGGCCCGCTGAAGCTGGTGAGTTTACACAGCGCGCGTTTTCAAACGATAAGATGGATATCACGCAGGCTGAGGCCTTGGCGGACTTAGTCGACGCCCAAAGTCAAGCACAGGCCCGCCAAGCCTTGAAGCAAATGGGCGGCGCGCTGAAAGAGCAAACCGAAGAGTGGCGACATCGCTTGGTGCAAGCTTTGGCGCATTTAGAAGCGGTGATTGATTTCCCTGACGAAGACTTGCCAGTTGAGGTGGCCGATAAGGTGTGGGGCCAGGTTCGCGATTTAGAATCATCCATCGCGGCATTTTTAGACGATGCCCATCGCAGCGAGCGTATTCGAGAGGGGCTATCTATTGCTATTGTGGGTGCGCCCAATGCAGGCAAATCAAGCTTGTTGAACGCCCTGGCCAAACGCGACGCGGCGATTGTATCGGCAACGCCGGGCACCACACGCGATGTGATCGAAGTTCATATGGAGATCGCAGGTTATGCCGTGAGCGTTTCCGATACCGCAGGCTTGCGCGCCACCACCGATACAATTGAAGCCGAGGGTATGCGCCGCGCCCATAAGACAGCCGCAGCGGCGGACGTGCGTATTGCGTTATTTGATGGTGCAGCATTTCCGATGCGCGATGATGAAACACATGCGCTGGTGGATGAGAATACAATCTGTGTGATTAGCAAGGCTGATGTTTTAGATCAGGCGCGTGAGATCGAACTTGACAGTGCGGATGATATGAAGCCCACGCATTTTATTTCGGTCAAAACCGGATTTGGAATGCAAGCGCTGATGGGGCGACTGGAAACCATCATTAAAAGAAAATTCGATGGCAGCGCATCGGCTGCCGTCACCCGTGTGCGTCACCGCGTAGCACTAGAAGAATGTGTGAGCGCGCTGCGACGCAGCCAATCAGCCGCGTTACCAGAATTAGCATCAGAAGACTTACGGCTGGCGGCCCGCGCATTGGGGCGCATCACGGGACGAGTCGACGTTGAAGAAATTCTTGATGTTGTCTTCCGAGAGTTTTGCATCGGGAAATAAAGCGACGGTAGTTTTGGTCGCAAAAACCCCCCAGCCCGAATCGGATTCGCAAGGCTGGGGCAAGGTATGATATATCCCGCCGATCATGACGGCAGGTTCCTCATACGATGTAATTGTGGTGGGCGGTGGCCATGCGGGCTGCGAAGCCGCGGCCGCCTCGGCGCGCGTTGGCGCCAAAACATTATTGCTCACCCACCGCGCCGACACTTTGGGCCAGATGTCGTGCAACCCCGCCATTGGCGGATTGGCCAAGGGGCACCTGGTGCGCGAGATCGACGCCATGGACGGCATTATGGGCCGGGCTACCGACCGCGCCGGAATTCAGTTTCGAATGCTCAATCGCTCTAAGGGCCCCGCCGTGCGCGGACCCAGGGCCCAAGCCGACCGCAAACTATATAAGAAAGCGATTCAGGAAATTTTGATTGGGCAGGCCAATCTTGAAATTAAATCCGCCGCCGCCGAAGACTTGATTATTGACCCAGAAAACAAGCAAATTCAGGGTGTTATCACTGCGCAAGGCGAGCGCATTTCGTGCGGTGCGGTGGTCTTGACCACCGGAACCTTCTTGCGCGGGCTGATTCATCGGGGTGAACAGAGGATTCCAGCCGGGAGGATCGGTGAAGCGCCCGCGATGGGCTTGTCCAATACATTGGAATCGTTTGGATTTGCGTTGGGCAGGCTTAAAACGGGCACCCCGCCCCGGCTTGATGGCAAGACCATCGACTGGGCGGGCCTTGAGCTGCAGCCCGGAGACGATCCGCCAGAACCATTTTCTTTTATGAACAAGGCAATAGACGTTCCGCAGGTTCATTGCGGCATTACGTATACTACGCCCGAGACCCACAAAATCATCCTGGCCAACAAGCATCGCGCGCCGATGTATAATGGCCAAATCCAAAGCGTGGGGCCGCGCTATTGCCCCTCAATCGAAGACAAGGTCGTTCGATTTTCAGATCGTGACCGGCACCAGATTTTCCTTGAGCCCGAAGGCCTTGATGACACTACGGTCTATCCCAACGGCATATCGACCTCGCTGCCCGATGATGTTCAGACCGCACTTGTTCGCTCAATTCCAGGCCTAAGCCATGCTAAAATTATCCAGGCAGGCTATGCGATTGAGTATGATTTTGTTGATCCTCGCGAGCTGTCATCGAGCCTAGAAACCCATAAGATTCAAGGCCTTTTCCTGGCCGGACAGATTAATGGCACGACTGGTTATGAAGAAGCTGCCGCCCAGGGGCTGATTGCTGGGATCAATGCTGCGCGCAAGGTCAGCCAAGGCGGTCCGGTTACCATCGACCGCGCTGAAGGATATATTGGGGTAATGATTGACGACCTGACCACGCTGGGTACGGTCGAGCCCTACCGGATGTTTACCTCCCGGGCCGAGTTCCGGCTTTTGTTGCGGGCTGATAACGCCGACCTGCGACTGACCGAGCGGGCTATCGCGGCGGGGTGTGTGGGCCCAGAGCGGCAGCAGTTATTTTCAGAGAAGAAGGTGGCGCTGGAGATTGCGCGATCAGCGGTTAATGTTCCGGCCTATAGCCCCCAGCAGCTGAAGGCTCATGGGTTTTCAGTCAACATGGATGGCGTTCGGCGCAGTCTCATGG
>JANLSL010000294.1:0-2902 GCA_031362385.1 Alphaproteobacteria bacterium
AAAGTGCGCTGACTTGTTTGGCTTGGTCAGCCGAGGCGCACATGGCTGCTGGGCGCGGTGCGGGTTGAGGCGGCTGAGCAGAAGGTGCCGGTTGAGCATTGACTGAACCAACGTAAATAAGTGTGGCAACGGTGCCGAGAAAAACAGAGCGCATGACGGGCCTCCCCAGGTTGTTGATGGCAACAACAGTAGGGTGGGGACCCAACAAGTTCCAGTATGATTTGGTAACGCTTTGTTTCAGAACGAGGTTTTATGCGCCCAGGCGCTGTACGCCGACGATGCGGTAAAGGCCGCGCAGAGTGGCCCGAGGCATTTTGAACACCTCTTGCGACTTGAGTTTCAGAAGCGTCAGGCTGAGATCTGTCGCTTGTGTCAGGCGCGCAGCCATAAAGCCTCCTGATGTCAGGTCCACAATAATATCGATGTTCTCGCCCACCAGGCCGCGCGCAGGGCTGACATAAAGCATATCGCCAGCATCATAGCGTGGGGTCATGCTGTCATCGGTCAGCAGAAACCCAAATGCATGCGGATCGTCGGCCAGAAATGGCGGTCGCTGCGTGTTCAGCGGCGCTTTATCAAACTGCATGGTGGCCACATCCACACCCCGGGTGGTGGCAGTCAGCACCGGCAAATCGCGGCCCTGGGCTGAGGGCTTGTCGGCACGAAGCTGACCAGCCAAACCTGCTCCGGTACGAAGTTTGATTTCTTTCAACACGCGCTCGGCGTCGGGCGCTTGCTCAAGAATTGCGCGCTCAAAAACCGGCAGGGCAGGGGCCAGCACACTAAGCGCGCCTGCATCGAGTGCTGCGATGCCTTGGGCCTTCATGCGCCGAAAAGTAGCGATCACCAGGGCCAGCAGGGTGCGCTGGCTGAGCGTGTGGCGCACCGGCTGGTGCATAAAGCGATTGAGCGTCGAGGGCGTCAGCACCGCATCACGGGCCAGCGCGCTGGAACTGAAGCCCGTCAGCGCCAGCATGGCACCAATCAGGCTGCGGGTTTGCCCCTGCTGTGCTGAGACCCCGGGTGTAAGGGCCGCTGTCGTTATGGCTTCGCCTGGCATGTGTATGCGTATCCCGTTCCCCAGCGTGTGAGCATATCATCGCCCAAGATGGTAAAAAAAGCGCATATAAGTTTTCTATTTTATGAGACTTATTGCGCATATTTAGAGCTTATTTAAGAGGGAGGCCCAACATATAGAAGGTGAGCAGCGGCCGCGATAACTATAAAATAGCGTTGATTTTAAATATAATAAGGCGGCATAAGAATTCCATCCTCTAGCTCGCAGGCAGTCATTGGCCGCTATCCAAGAAAAGTTAATAAAATGCGCATAATGCGCAAAAATGCATTGACGGCGCTTTAGCCCTTCGACATAATGCACACAGTGAGATTTTCGTGGTGCGGGGTTCAAAGTCCCGACAGACGGCATCTCGCGGTGGGCATGGTTCGCCCGCCAGTTTGTTATCGGTCCTCTCCTCTATACCTTTAGCCCGCTTCGCACGTCGAAGCGGGCTCTTTTTTTCAGCTTGGTTCTTGGCCCATTCGGGCTTACCTCAGACACTCAATTTGTGTGTGTACCAGCTCAATGCCTTCCTCAAACTCTGCCTACCCTCATTTATTTTCGCCCGTGAAAATCGGCCCGTTCATGTTCAAGAACCGGGTGGTCCACGCCTCGATGTCCACGCGCTACATCGAGGGCGGCCAAGTCACGCAACAATTGATCAACTACCACCGCAGCCGCGCCTTGGGCGGGGCATCAGCGATTGTCACCGAGCCGATGAACGTGGCCGCACACCAGACCAACGGCAAGAAAGTCGACGTATTTAACCGCAAGCAAACCCAGGGCTTACGTGCGTGGGCCGAGGCCATCCGTGAGCACGATTGTCACCTGTTAGGCCAAATCCAAGACTCTGGCCGGGGCCGCCACGAGCAAGGGCGCAACGATGCAGCAATTGGCGCATCGGCCCTGCCTGATGACATTAGTTGGACTGTGCCTCACGTCATGACCACTGCCGATGTGGTGCGCTTGATGTCCGAGTTCGCCGAGTCAGCATTGATCATGAAAGAGGCTGGGTTCTCTGGCATCGAAATGTCATGCGGGCATGGGCATATTTTTCATCAGTTTGCCTCGCCGTGGTCTAACCGGCGTGAAGACGAATTCGGTGTCACACGCGAAGGCCGCACACGCCTGATTCGCGGTACGATTGAAGCGGTCCGCAAAGCGTGCGGAAAAGATTTTATCGTCGGCGTTAAATTACCGGGTGAAGACGGTGTGCCCGGTTCGATTGATTTAGCCGAAGCCACTGAGATTGCCAAACTGGTGGGCAAATGTGACGTGAGTTACGTTACGTTCTGTTGGGGCACCCACGCTGATACACTTGATTTGCACTTGCCTGATTTGCATGGCCCGCGCGCACCGTACATGGAAAAAATACGTGCGTTGGGTAACGCGATGCCAGGCATTCCGGTTGGTGCCTTGGGCCTGATCACGGACCCCAACGAAGGCGAGCGCGCTATTCGTGACAACTTCGCCGACCTGGTGATGCTGGGGCGGCCCATGGTGACCGACCCGGCGTGGGCCAAAAAATCCCAAGAAGGGCGCGAGCGCGAATTGCGTTATTGTGTGTCGTGCAATACCTGCTGGCACATCATTATCGCGGGCGGAAAAATTCAGTGCGACAATAACCCCCGTGTCGGCCAACGCGATGAAGCTGATTGGTGGCCCACCAAGGCTGCCAAACCAAAAAAAGTTGCGGTTGTAGGTTCAGGTATTGCCGGCCTTGAAGCTGCGTGGCTGGCCGCTGCGCGCGGGCATGACGTGACGGTATTTGGAAAGTCGGCTGAAGGCGGCGGTGTTACGCGTTTACATGCACTGCTGCCGGGCGGTGAGAATCTCAGCAGCATT
>JANLSL010000340.1:0-1825 GCA_031362385.1 Alphaproteobacteria bacterium
TGAGTCGTGAAAATATACTCTTATTTTTCAGGGGCTTTTTGCGCGATGCGGTGCTGAAGGCGTGACTGTCCGTCATTCCGGCGATATTTCGCGTCGACTTTCGTATAGGCCGATTTGCTGGGCTGGCGGTGTGACACCAGGTTCGTATTTGCTGCCAACGAGCGCCATGTGCGGTTGCATTTGGCAAATCTGACCTCCTTGAAACGCCCTTCAGGAATTAGAAAAAATCACTTAATCCATTGATTTTAATAGCTTAATTGTTCCAGTCATCCTGAAGTTTCCGACCCTTTCGGGCTATGCGCG
This sequence comes from Alphaproteobacteria bacterium, assembly GCA_031362385.1. Lineage (GTDB taxonomy): Bacteria > Pseudomonadota > Alphaproteobacteria > Rhodospirillales > Rhodospirillaceae. The sequence continues at coordinate 304 of JANLSL010000340.1, forward strand.
GCGTGTCATGTCACTATGGTATCGATAACCCGCAACAATGCTCACGACGCAAAGTATAAATCGTGCCAGCGAAATATTCATATCGATCCAGCGCTTCTTCTTGCAATCCATGAAAATTCGCGTATGCCGTATTGGCCGAAGCAACTGGTGACTCCAAGTGAACCGTCATCTTGCAAGTTCAAAAGACGCCCGGTTTTCATTTCGGTGCTGGCGTCGCCAAGAGGAAAAAGAATAAAATGGCCATTTCGGATGAGCAGAACGGACTGATCGAACTGACAGCAGACATTGTCTCTGCCTATGTCAGCAACAATGCTGTTTCAGCGGGCGATGTTCCAGGTTTGATCGGAGAGGTCTATTCCGCTCTGTCGCGTGTCGGAACTGGCGCCGCAATCGCGCCTCTGGAGCCCGCCAAACCTGCGGTGAGCCCCAAGAAGTCGATCACGCCGGATTATCTGATCTGCCTCGAAGATGGCAAGAAATTCAAGTCGCTGAAGCGCCATCTGCGCACCATGTACAACCTGTCGCCAGAGCAGTATCGCGAGAAGTGGGGTCTGGCCTCGGATTATCCCATGGTTGCGCCGAACTACGCGGAAGCCCGCTCGCGTCTCGCCAAGGAAATGGGCCTTGGCCAGAAGCGCAAGCGCGTCGGTCGCCGCTGATCCAACGATCAGCAAACAGTTTCAAACGCCGTCCTCCGGGGCGGCGTTTTTTTTCGTGGTGCGTGGAGAGCCACGCGGACGCCTCTGCAAGGCAATCCTGCCGCATCTTGCATTCCTATAAAAAGATGATATTCCTATTTTGAACAAGGAGTATCCTATGCACCACGCCAGCAAGATCGGCATCAAATCCAGCCGCAATCCCGGGGGGCAAAAGGGATCATCCGAAACCGTCGCCCATGCGCGCCCCTCGGAAACCACTGGTGACGATAATCCCCTGCTGTGGATGTTTCGTCGCAAGGACAAGACGGGCGAGGGCATGATCGGTGCTGCCGCCTTTGCCGCGGGCGAGAGGTTGCGGGCCGATCTGACCTTTGCCGGCATGTTGCCCAGGGTGACGATGGACTGGTCCGGCCAGACACGTGTGGACCGCTCGGGGGAGGGTGGCCGCCTCAACCCGTCCGAGGCCGCGATGGCGGCGCGGCAGCGCGTGGATCAGGCCTTGCGCGCCGTCGGGCCAGAATTCTCGGGCCTGCTGTTTGATCTCTGCGGTTTTTGCAAGGGTCTGGAAGCCATCGAGCGCGACAGGGGCTGGCCCACGCGCTCCGGCAAGGTCGTGGTCAAGCTCGCACTGGCCAGCCTGGCGCGCCACTACGGCTTTGATGATGTGGCCATGGGGCGCAAACAGGGGCGCATGCAGGTCTGGGCTGTGCCTGATGCGCGGCCAGCGATGAACGTTCAGATCAGGCCGTTGTCGCGGGCCAGTTGATCCAGCTTCACGATGGGGCGGGGTCCCACATGCGAGATGACCTCGGCGGCTGCCATCGCACCGAGACGGAGTGACTCACGATTGTCCCGGCCTGACG
>JANLSL010000384.1:0-1995 GCA_031362385.1 Alphaproteobacteria bacterium
GTGAGGGGGGCATTTCTCTCAATCAATACTCTCTTTGGCGGGATCAGCATGATCCGCGCGCGCTGGTGTCTCAGCCCACACCCGACATGCCGTTCCTGATTGGTTTTACGTCAGGCACGACAGGAATTCCCAAAGCCTTCATTCGCTCGCATGCGTCGTGGACCGCTTCGTTTGCAGTCTCGCATATTGAGTTCGGCACCGATGAGAACACGCATGTATTTTTGCCTGGCCCCTTAAGCCACGGCTTGTCGCTGTATGCTGCTGTCGAAACCTTGAACGCTGGTGGGTCGGTAACGATTGAGCCGACATTTGATGCTGCGTACATGATGAACATCGCTCGGGCCGGGCGCGCCAATTCCATCGTGGCAGCGCCAACACTTTTAGATTTGATGATCGACGCAGCGGCACCCATATCCACAATTTCCAAGATTACGACGGCGGGTGCAAAACTTTCCCCTGCGCTGCGCCTAAAATTGCAACGTGTGTTTCCACGCGCACGGATCACTGAATACTACGGGGCATCTGAACTGAGTTTTGTCAGCGTGGCCCGCAGCGATGAAAATTGCCCACCTGAATCTGTGGGCCGTGTGTTTCAAGGTGTTGAGATCAAAATTGTCGACGGCGTCGTGTGGGTGAAAAGCGCCATGCTCTCAAATGGTTATGTCGGCCCCACTGATGGGAGTGGTTTTCGTGTTGATGAGGACTGGACCACAGTCGGGGATCGCGGGTTGCTTGATGCGCACGGATTTCTCACGCTGATCGGCCGCGACGGCGATATGATCATTACCGGTGGTTTGAATGTCTACCCAGCAGAAGTCGAAGCGGTGGTTGCCGATATACCGGGCGTGAACGAAATATTTGTGACAGGTGAACCTGACGAGCGCTGGGGGCAGGTGGTTACAGCAGTGATCGCAACCACGTCGCATATTCACATCAAGTTGCTGCAACAGGCGTGCGCGCAGCATCTTACGCCGCATAAACATCCGCGCCGGTGGTATGTGATCAATGCATTTAAGCACACCGCCAGCGGCAAAATCGACCGCGCAGATGTGTTAGGAAAGCTGCGCAGCAAAACTTTGAAAGCCTTGGCATGAAAGCCATCAATGGCCTCGCTGAGCGGAGCGCAATTATAGTCGCTGCACGGCGCACCCCCATCGGCAAAGTGCGCGGGCAGTTGCGCCGGTTTCGTGTGGAAGAATTAGCCGCGCCCGTGTTCCAAGCATTACTGGCTGATGCACGTCTCACGCCTGATCAGATTGACGATGTACTTTTAGGCAATGCCGCAGGACCCGGCGGTAATGTGGCGCGGCTGTCGGCCTTGCACGCAGGCTTTCCGATGTCAGTTCCAGGGGTCACGGTTGATCGTCAATGTGGGTCAGGGCTTGAAGCCATCAACATGGCCGCACGTCTGATTGAAGCTGGGGCAGGCGAGATTTATATCGCCGGTGGTGTTGAAAGCACCTCGACCGCACCCTTGCGCTACGACACGCCCGAAACTGGCGAACCACCCAAGCCCTTCACACGCGCCCGTTTTGCCCCTGATTTTGTGGGCGACCCCGAGATGGGGGCAGCGGCTGAAAATGTAGCGCGCGCATTTAAAATTGGCCGCACACGCCAAGACTCGTTTGCATTGCGAAGTCACCACAAGGCCATCGCAGCCATAACCGCTGGGCACTTTAAGCCTGAGATTGTTGCGCTGTCACAGGCCAGTGAGCCGGCACTCGACCGCGATGAATGTCCGCGCGCTGATACCACGTTGGAAAAACTTGCCTCCCTCGTCCCGGTGTTTGGCGCTGATGGCACGGTCACGGCGGGCAATGCCTGTCCGATCAACGATGGTGCAGCGGCGGTGCTGATGATGTCCGCGGCTAAAGCCAAACAGTTTGGGTTTGCTGAGGGATTGCGGGTGGTTGATTCCACTGTGGCGGGTGTTGACCCCAACCTGCTGGGCACCGGCCCGGTCCTGGCAGTGCATAAACTCTTGAAACGCAGCGG
>JANLSL010000400.1:0-6046 GCA_031362385.1 Alphaproteobacteria bacterium
GCGGTGAACACTGGTGCGGCCTGAATCGTCGCCACCAGCATATTGGGCACGATCACATCAGCGCCAAAGCCTGCCGACCCATCAACCTTCGCTGGCGTATCGAGGCGCGGCACGGCACTGCCCAAAATTTTCCAGTCGGGCTTTTCTTTCAGCGTGATTGATGTGGGCACGGGCTGTTGTGCGGCAGCTACGGCCAGCTCGCCTAAACTCAGCTTACGGCCCGATGCCGCATGGACAATATGGGTATTTTCGGCGCTAAGTTCTGCGGCGGGCACTTTTAATTTGGCTGCTGCGGCGGCGATAAACATCTCGCGCGCGGTCGCACCAATTTCGCGGAACATGGTGAACTGGCCGCGAATAGAGGTGCTGCCACCCGTGCCCTCAATCAAGCCGCCATAGCCACGGTTATAATAAATTTTTCCGTTGGGTGGGAATTCGAAGCGCATGTCGCTCCAGGCCGCACCCAGCTCTTCAGCGACGAGCTGCGGGAGTGCCGTGGTGACACCTTGGCCCATCTCGGCCAGATGAACACTGACGGTGACAGTGTTGTCGACGCCAATCTTGAGCCAATACTTGAAAGACTGATTGGGGCCACCGGGGCCGAAGTCTTTCTTAATCTGTTGGGCTTGAACCACCGGAACACCCAGCACGAACGCCCCGGCACTGGCGGCCAGGACAGTCATTACCGCGCGGCGGTTAAAAGCGGGGGTCGACGATATGGAATTCATGGCCGTTCTTGCTTTGCTTGGCTAAGGTATTGGCTGAGCTAGAGTCCATTATCTCTCCGGCATGCACCCACCGCAATCAATATAAGGACGCACCTATTCATGCTCCCTTTGCAAAGTCTTTTGGGCTTGGGCCTGATGATTGGGTTTTGCTGGTTGATCAGCGAGAACCGTAAACACATTAAGTGGTCTACCGTCGGCTGGGGTCTCGCCCTTCAGTTTGCTTTCGCTTGGCCCCTATTGAAGGTCGAGGGGGCGCAACGCGTCTTTGGGGTCTTGAACAGCGCGGTCGGTGCGCTTGATACCGCGACGCGGGCTGGTACATCTTTTGTGTTTGGCTACCTGGGAGGCGGGGAGATGCCGTTCGTGACCAACGAAACAGCCTCAAGCTTTGTGTTGGCGTTTCAGGCCCTGCCGCTGATTTTAGTCATCAGCGCGCTCTCAGCACTTTTGTTCCATTGGAAGATCATTCAACCCATCGTGCGCGGGTTTGCGTGGCTGCTGGGGCGCACGCTCGGCGTCGACGGACCGGCAGGTGTAGCAACCACCATGAATATTTTTGTGGGCATGACCGAGGCACCGCTGGTGATCAGGCCTTATTTGCGCGCTGAATCGCGCGCTGGTTTGTTTGTGATCATGACGGCAGGGATGGCAACCGTTTCAGGCACTGTGATGGTGCTGTATGCAACTTTCTTAGCGCACATGCTGCCCAATGCTTTAGGGCAAATTCTGACGGCGTCGGTTTTAAGTGCGCCCGCATCGATTGTGATTGCGTATTTGATGATCCCGGAAGACCCCGCGCGGCGCCTGGCAAACAAAGAAGCCACGACTGATATTGTGGTGGGCGAACCGGGCGATAACGCTATTTCAGTCATCACGCGCGGCACCACTGATGGTATTGCATTGGTCATGAATGTGATTGCCATGTTGATTGTGCTGGTGGCACTGGTCAGCTTGGTCAACCAAATCATCGGACTGCTGCCCGATGTCGCCGGTGCGCCGCTGAGTTTGCAACGTGTGCTCGGGTGGGCGATGGCACCTTTGGCGTTTACTTTAGGGTTGCCGTGGAACGAAATCACCACAGCAGGCACACTGCTAGGAACCAAAACTGTTCTGAACGAGTTGATCGCCTATATTGAAATGTCGAAGTTGCCAGCAGGCGCTTTGTCTGAACGCAGCACCATCATTGTGACCTATGCCCTGTGTGGCTTTTCCAGTTTTGGCTCGCTCGGGATCATGATTGGCGGCCTGGGGGCGATGGTGCCCGAACGCCGTGCCGACATTATTGCACTGGCCCCTAAGTCCTTGATTTCTGGCACGTTAGCGACGTGCATGACAGGCGCAGTGGCGGGCGCTTTGCTGTGGTGAGGGGGGAACTGGATTCTTGGTCCTGAACCGCGTAGGACTGCGCCGTTTTAGACCCCTGAGATATGATGACGTACGCCGTTAAAGAGCTGTTTTATACGCTGCAAGGCGAAGGTGCCAACGCTGGTCGCCCGGCCGTGTTCTGTCGTTTTGCAGGGTGTAACCTGTGGAGCGGACTAGAGCGCGACCGTGCATTAGCAGTGTGCAAATTCTGCGATACTGATTTTGTCGGCACTGATGGAGCGGGCGGTGGGAAATTCAACACCGCCACAGAATTAGCGCGCGCAATTTCAGCCGCCTGGACTGGCAATGGCGGCGCACAGCGCTTTGTGGTGTTCACCGGCGGCGAACCTTTGTTACAACTCGACCACGCCCTGATTGATGCCGTTCATGCCAACGCTTTTATGATTGCGATTGAAACCAATGGCACGATTGAAGTTCCCAAAGGTGTGGACTGGGTGTGCGTGAGCCCCAAGGCTGATGCAGATTTAGTTGTAACCTCGGGCGATGAATTAAAACTGGTGTATCCGCAACTGCGCGGCCTGCCGGAACGCTTTGAGGCCCTGAATTTCAAACACCGCTTTGTGCAACCCATGGACGGGCCAGCACAAGACGCCAACACCAAAGCAGCGATTGACTATTGCTTGACCCATCCGGCCTGGCGCTTAAGTGTGCAGACCCATAAATTTTTAGGTATTCGATAAAGCCATGAGCGGACGGTTTCATATTGTCAAAGAATTTGGCTTCGAGGCTGCGCACCATTTTCCGCACAAGCCCGATGGTCATGAGAACACGCGCATGCATGGCCACTCGTTTCGGGTGGAAGTCGAACTGGCCGGCGAGCCCGATGCCACAACGGGCTGCGTGGTCGATTTTGAAGACGTCGCCACAGAAATTGCGCTGGTGCGCGATCAGCTTGACCATCATTTGCTCAACAGTATTCCTGGGCTTGCGACACCGTCATTAGAACATTTGTCGCGGTGGATTGGGGAACAGTTGAAAGCGAAATTTCCACAATTGGTCAGTGTCACTGTGCGCCGCCCCAGTTGCGGTGAAGCTTGCCGCTTCGCTGTGTCGTGATGGCGCCAGCTCCCAAACGATGCGTGGTGCTCCATTCAGGCGGGCTTGATTCCACCCTGTGCCTCTTGCTGGCCCGCAAACACAATCGTATTCCGCGCAGCCTGGGTATTAGCTATGGCCAGCGCCACACCATCGAGATTGCTTATGCCCAGAAACAGTGCGAGCGCTTCGGGTTTGAACGCCACTTGGTCGATGTGGGATGGGACAAACCTGCGATCACCATTCCGACCGGGCGCTCGATGGATGAAATGCGAAATGGAATCGCGCCAACATTTTTGCCCGGTCGCAATGCGGTTTTTCTAGCTCTCGCCTGCGCCGAAGCCGCCGGAGCGGACGCGCAAGAAGTTTGGATCGGCATAAATGCGGTGGACTATTCAGGCTACCCCGATTGTCGCGGCACTTTTTTAGATGCGTTCCGCACCATGTGGGCCGAGGCAGTACCACATCCACCGCGCATCGTGGCACCGCTGGTGAATTTGAACAAACCGCAGATTGCCGCACTTGCACAGGAGCTCGGATTAGCCCCTGGCGACACCTGGAGTTGCTATGCGCCCGATACTTTAGGGCCCGAACCCAAACCCTGCGGGGTGTGCGATGCTTGTATTCTGCACACCCACGCCTGGGCCGAAGCAGCGACCGCAGCGCACGGGCAGCCCGATATTCCTAGTTAGACTGGGCCTGTTGAAAATCATTAAGCATCTGAAAACAATATGTATTTGCAGATTTAGCGCGGTCTACACGCTTTAGCTGCACCCGCCGATTTTGCAAAAACGAGACTTGTGAGCCGAAGCCTTGTATTTTATGGTTTTGATATAGTTAGTAGGCAAAACAATCTGTCTCTTATGCCATGGGGGATAACGCTGCACGTTTTTGCTTCTGAGTTTTGATTTGCAGCGCGAGCGCATGAACGAGTCTCTCGAGAACATTCTTTGCGATCTTGATTCGCTTCGAACTGAGGCCGACCTTCGCAAGAAGCTGGCAACAGCGTTCGATGCATGCGGCTACAATTGTTATACCTATGCAGGCATTGATGCTGACGAGATCAGAGATTCAACACCTGGTCAGCGATTCTTGTCTGAGCTCATCTACCTCACAAACCAGAAGCCAGCGTGGGTTGCCCAATACCTGGAGAATGACTACGCCCATATCGACCCCGTGATCCGGCAGTGTACTGAATCGCGACTGCCCGTACGGTGGGATGAACGCTTCAAGGCAAATTCCCGCACCGCATTTGAATCGCAGATGATGGAAGATGCCTGGGAACACGGTGTGCAGCGCGGGCTGACGATCCCGGTTCATGGTCCGCGCGGTGAATTGGGGATTTTTAGTCTTTACTCTGACTTGAGCGACACTGAATTTCATAAAGTAACTGACGCGCGAAAATATGAAATTCAGGTTTTATCGTATCATTTCCACGACACGATTCAGCGCACCCTCAAAGCCAACAAAGCGGCCAGCCTGCCCATTCCATTGACCGAACGCGAAGTCGAGATTTTGCGCTGGACGGCCGGCGGCAAGACGGCTTGGGAGGTTGGCGCGATCTTGAAAATTTCCGAGCGGACTGTAAATTTCCACCTGCAAAATGTGATGGAAAAGTTTGGCGTTCACAACAAGACCCACGCCGCCGCCAAGGCGATGAACTTAGGCCTGCTCCACGCCTGATCGGTGTTTGTGAACTGATCCTATCCAAGGATACGCGGTTTTACTTTGGCCCACATATCCTGAATCGGGCGCAACGTGATGAGGTTGCCAAACGGCGGCGCGCGATCAGAAACAATATCGACATCAAAGCTGCGAAACATCATCGCCAAAGCGAACTGCAATTCCATCAAAGCAAAATTCGAGGCGATACACACGCGCGGGCCCGCGCCAAATGGAAAATAGGCAAACCGGGAACGTTGGGCAATGCGCTCAGGCAAAAAGCGATCAGGGTCAAACTTCTCGGGCTCTTCCCAATAGTTAGGGGAATTTTGAATTAGATACTGTGAGATAAAAACAGTGGTGCCAGCTTTAATTTCTTGGCCACCAATGTTGTCGTCATCAATTGCAACGCGCGCAAACCACCAAAATGATGGGCGCAGGCGCGCGATCTCTTGAATAGCGCGCTTGTTGTGAACGAGGTTCTTCAGATCGGCGGACTCGGGGCTGCGCCCGCCGAGAACCTGATCGGCCTCCTCACGCAGCCGCGCAATATGATCCGGGTGCTGAGACAAAATCAGAGTGGCCCACGCCATCATCGTCGCGGTTGTATCGTGCCCGGCGAGCATCATGGTCATGACTTCGTCACGCAACTGCTTGTCATTCATCACTTCATTGGTCTCGGCGTCGCGCGCATCCATCAGAATTGCCAAGAGATCGTCGAAATGTTCGCGTGACTGCCGACGCTGCGTGATAATGCGACCAACGACCGCATTCAAGAGTGCGAGGGCCTGCCGGAAGGCGCGGTTTTCACGTGTCGGCAACCATTCACTGATCGTTGTCAGATTCCAGATTCGCTTAGACGATACGTCATGAATAATTTTCATCGCTTCGGAGAAAGCGTGGGCGTCTTGACCCATGGTTGCACCGAAGAACGTGCGCATCGCAACTTCAACGGTCAGCAAAGCCGTGTCTTCTGACAAGTTAAACGCTTCGCCCGAGAGGGCGCGCCGCTGCCAGAGCTTGAGATGATCAGCGATTACCGTAACCATGCGGCCAGCGAGAGCATCGATACGCTCGCGGTGAAACGCTGGCTGCATTAAGTTGCGTTGACGAGTCCACAAATCGCCTTCGCTAGTTAACAAGCCATCGCCCAGAACAGGGCGCAGCCGCTGCATCATCGGCGTCTTGCGGTAATTTTTGTAATTACGCTGCAACACGTGCTCGACGTGCGAGGG
>JANLSL010000014.1:0-1506 GCA_031362385.1 Alphaproteobacteria bacterium
ATCGCCGCCCACCAATAATGAGCCCTGAGCCGTAGCGCCGTTGGTAAAGTGTGCTGAAACTTCGGTATCGTTTTGGGTCAGGCCCTTGAATTCGTGACCCAAACAGAGTGTATCAGGGTCATTCGCAATCACGCCATCAGCTAGAATCTTGTGGAAATCAGCGCGGTGCAATTGCCGCACGGGTGTAGAATCTTTTTGGAGCTGCTTTTCTTCGATTGTCTCCCCGCTGATAAAGTCTTTGATTGCGGCGATGCTTGGAATATCTGCTTGCGCATCGATGGCACGATCAAGGCCGAGGAAACGGTATGCGCGCCGTGCGTTTTCATACAAGGTTATGCCAGCACCGATGGCATCTAAAATCGGCGCGCGCTCGAACACACGCACACGCTGGCCTTGTCGTTGCAAGCTCAGTGCCAGAGTTAAGCCACCGATGCCTGCACCGACAATCAGAACGTCGGCACGCTGCTGGTTTGTTGTGTTCTGAGCCATTGCGTTTTAAGTCCTGGTTCTGTTGTCATCTACCACGCTGCAAGGTCGGGCGCTAATAGCTACTCTGAATGGTGTTATGCATGAGAGTTATTTGTAGAGGGGCGCTTAGATCTGTCACACTCTGACATTATGAACGGTGTTGCTTATGGCAAATGATTCACACGAGGCCTTGCTCGCAGGCTTGACCGCGATCGTCGGCGCCGCGCATGTGATCACGGATGCTGATCAGCGTGCTTATTATTCGCAAGATTACTTTCGGAAAGCCGATCCTGTTTCTGCCGTCGTTCGGCCTCAGTCGACTGATCAACTTGCACGCGCCACGGCGCTGGCAACAAGTGCAGGGTATGCCATTTATCCTCGCGGTGCAGGGTACTCATATACTGACGCTTATCTTCCAACACGCACACCGGGTCTGACATTTGATCTGGCCAGCTTGAACCGAATCGTCACAATCAACACTGAAGATATGTATGTCACGGCCGAGGCGGGGTGTACGTGGCATGACCTGGACGTTGCACTCGCGGCACACGGGGTGCGCACACCGTTCTGGGGCCCGCTTTCGGGGCGCAGCGCCACGCTCGGGGGTGCATTGTCTCAAGGTGCGATTAGCCTGGGTTCATCCAAATACGGCACGTCTGCGGATAGTGTGTTGGGTTTTGAGGTCGTCGCGGCTGACGGTACTATTGTCACAACGGGTTCGGCGGCGCAGAAGGGCGCGAACGCGTTCTTCCGGCATTATGGCCCTGATTTGACCGGATTATTTTGCAACGATGCTGGTGCGCTCGGTTTGAAGGCGACGATGACGCTGCGGTTGATCGCCCGCCCGCGCTACGTCGGTGGTGTGTCATTTGCCTTTTTAGATTTTGAACACGTTGCCCAAGGCATTGCGGCGGCAGCAAGGTTGGGCGTGGCCACCGAAAGCTTAGGGATGTCGTTGGGCGCGCTATTGTCTGCCACCAGCAGTACGACGTTAGCGCAAGACGTGAAGACGTTGATCAACATCGTGCGGACCAGCCC
>JANLSL010000452.1:0-3510 GCA_031362385.1 Alphaproteobacteria bacterium
CAGTGGTACAACACACCCAACATTCATCTGTGTACGATTCTGGATTTCGTTGACCTGTGCGCGGCCATGAATGTTCGCATTGAGCAGAGCTTTGCCCTAAGCGCGCAAGGCCAGCGGCAGAACTTTAGCGCGACTGGCGCGTTGGCGAATCTGTTCAGCGAGCAGGCGGTGTTTGTTCTGACGCGCCAAGACTAATCCCGGTCGTCTTTCTCAATCCGTTTGCTGCCGGGGTGGCTGCCACTGCCCGCTTTTTTGCGACCGCCGGGCTTGCGTCCCATGGCACGGCGTAGATTTGTTTCTCGGCTTCAACAATATGCACGCCCGCTAATGTGGGAAACCACCGGTTGCCAACGCGGTCAAGGGCGGCGGCCCACCTGCCAAAAAGCTTCCACACCAGCGGCGGCATGAACAATGCTTTTGCGCTTTGGCGCGGAGCGAACAATCCGTCACGCAATAATCGCGTCAGCTGGCTGAGCGAGTAGGGCCTGCCGTGCGCAAAAGGCGATGGTTCAAAACGCGCCCACAGGCTGCTGCGGTTCGCGACCACCACCACAATGCGCCCGCCATCGGCCAACACGCGCCAGCACTCGCGCATCAATGCGCGCGGCTCAGCACTGCCCTCAAGACAGTGAACAATCAGCAAGCGATCAATCGCCCGATCAGGCAACGGCAGCGTGAATTCTTCCGTAAGACAAACCAAGCCGGGCTCGTGATCTGGCCAATGCATCACCCCTTGGCCGGGCGGCATCATGGCCAAAACACGCTCGGCATTACCGCGAAAAGGCACCAGATAAGGCGTTGCAAAACCAAGCCCCAGTACGCGTTGGCTTTTCGCGTCGGGCCAGATGGTGCGCAGTTGACGGCCAATCAGCTGGCTGACCAGTCGACCCAAGGGCGTGGCGTAAAAGTCTCGCAAATCAACGACATCAAGCCACATGCTTCACAAATTTTCCTTGAGGATGCCGGGCACCAGATTAGGCCAGCCACGCCCCCTGACAGACAAGACAAAAAGCGCAGCGTTTTCAAGGCGCTCATTCTAACCCTAACCCATTGTTCTATGGTGTTTTTTTGCTTGCGCACCGCCCCCAGTTGCCGCACACTCCCACTCGTTGTGAATGAGCTACTTTCGGGCGCACCATGGCCAAGAAGGCCACTGCGACCGAGGGTTCACATTGGGGGATTTTTTGCGTGCTTAGGACTCAGGCTTTTTCAGCCCTTGCTCGTATATCGGCGCAAGCCCAACGCGCCTTTACCCTGATCGAAATTGCGATTGTGTTGGTGGTGATTGGATTGATCACTTCGGGCGGCCTTTTGGCTGTTTCCCCCGTGATCCAAAGCGCCAAACTCAGCGAGACTAAACAGAAGATGGCGACGGTTGATTCCGCCATCCTCGGATATGTGATTACCAACGGCTGCTTGCCGTGCCCAGCTGCGACCGGCGCTGGCGCAACAGGGCAAACTGCAGATGCGGGTGGTACAGCCCTCCTGGCACCATGCACAACCACCACATGTTTTGGCACAGGCGAGGGCTTGGTCCCCTGGGTTTCCCTTGGGTTATCAGAGAACGATGTAACTGACGCATGGAGCCATCGCTTAAGATACGGCGTTGATCCGAGCCGTGCAGTGGCCACCTTTATGCAGAGAAATGCCGACGGTACTTTTCCCGCTTTCGCCTCAGCGATCACGATGGAAAACCTTGCAGGCGCGGATCAGCTTTATACCAACATCGCTTATGTCGTGATCAGTCATGGTGTTGATGGCGCCTTCGGCGAAACGCAAACAGGAGCCATCGGCGCAGACAAGTATACGCAAGGTGCCTTAACCACCGGCCAGGGAGAAAACGGCAACGCCGTTGTCCCGCTGGCTTATGCATCTGGCGCAGTGAACAACCTCGAAACGAATGCGCATTTTGACGACATTGTCAGCTTCAAGGCCTTTCAGACGTTGATTTTAAGTTGCGGCGCTGGATCGTGCGGAAATCCGAGTTAGCTTTTGGAGATAACAACGCGGCTGATGTCGCGCTGTGGTTGGGGAATATTATGACTGGTTTTAAGACTCTCAAGATGCTTGCCGTAAAGGGCATCCTTATTGGCGGCGTTGTTGGATGTATTGGAATCCATAGTGGTCTTGGAATCCAAAGCGCCCTTGCCCAAATCAACACTGAGAATCGTGACTGTGTGCGCTTTGTGCAGATTTACGAGCGCTCGATGCGCATTCCTCAAGGACTGTTGACCTCAATTGCGTTTAACGAGTCCGGGCGCGAGGTAAGCGGCGAGCGTATGCCGTGGCCCTGGACAATTAATGTGAATGGCGAAGGGCGATATTTCGACACCAAAGAAAAGGCTGTCGCAACGGTGCGCAAGCTGCTCGACGAGGGCCAAAAATCCATCGACGTCGGTTGTATGCAAATCAACCTGCGCTATCACCCCAACGCTTTTCGCGACATCGACCAGGCCTTTGATCCGGCGTCGAATGTTGCTTACGGCGCGCAATACTTGATGTCGCTTTACAAATTGCAGGGCTCGTGGCCCAAGGCCGTCGAGCGCTACCACAGCAGTGATGATGGTCGGCGCGCTGAGTACCGCGAAAAAGTCCTGGCGTTCTGGAACACCGACGCCCGCAAGATGATCCTAAGTGCAGTCGCAGCCGAGAATACCGACACACCATACCATCGCGCATTGCGCGATTTTGCGGCTGGTAAATACACCGAAGCCTTAGACAAGTACCAAGGCATCATCGACAAAAATGCCACTGACCGGCTGGCGTTGTTAGGAATCGCCATGTCGTATGACAAATTAGGCCGCATGCGTGAAGCGCAGCAGGCCTACGCGCGCGCCGTTATCGTCGAGCCCGACAATGAAGCCGCGTTAGCCCGGGTGTTGCAAATGTCATCGACCCTGCCAGCTAAGGATGCCCGCGCACAGCTTGAAAGCCTGATTAAAAATGGCGTACGCCGCCCTGAAGTGCTTGCCGCCCTTGCTGAAGTGACCAGCGGCGCTGGTGATGACGCAGCGGCCTTGACCTACTTACAAGCCGCCATCCAGCAGGCCCCCAGCGTGGCCATGTATTACTTGAATGCAGGAGTGCTGTCAGATCGCCTCAAGAACACTAAAGATGCTGTGATGGCCTACGGTGAGTTTTTGCGCATTTTTGACGCGAACCCCGTCATTACCGACACCCCAGTTGATGGCATCCGCGACCGGGTCAGGTACCTCAAGGCCATGATGTAATTCCTTTGGCTGATCCTTTTCAGCCCGCTTCACACACGATTTGATCCTCGGAGGATAGACGATGGACATCACCGAACTGCTTTCATTTGCGCAGAAGAACAAAGCCTCCGACTTGCACTTGGTTGCCGCGAAAGAGCCAATGATTCGCATCGATGGCGGCTTGCGCCCGATCAAAACTGGCGATCTCAGCCCCGATGCAGTCAAGGACATGATTTACAACATCATGACCGAGGAACAACGCGCTGAGTACGAAGCCGAAAAAGAAATCGATTTTGCGGTA
>JANLSL010000456.1:0-3871 GCA_031362385.1 Alphaproteobacteria bacterium
CGCCGGTCGCTATTTTCCATCCCTGGTTAGTTAATTGAAGCCCTTGGTAGACTTTCTTTACAAAGCCACGCTTCTCCAATGTCTTATGGCTAACTAGATTGCGAACCTTCTGGGAAAACCGATCATCATTTCTGTTATCCAAGATGGCTTGATCTAAGCCTGCTGGTTTAAGTCTTGCCCTGAGTTTGTGAATTAGAGTCGCAGTAAGAATACGGCCCTCAGGTTCCTGGGCTATCGCTTTCAGCGCTGGAATGATTAGCTCGCTTTCGCTTATGCGAGGCTTGTTTGTTGAAGCCATCGGTCCTCCTAAATATTGTTTTTACTAAAAAGCGCCCGAAAAAATTCGGGTTATTCCATTTAGGAAAGAATCTGACGATGTCAACTATTCAGCTTTTTAAAAGCACATCAATTGGGATGTGCAAGCGTAATTACTTCTTTTTGACTTTTAACATACGGGTCGAAGCCATTGATTTTTATATACTTTAACTGCGGTCTCGCATCGGGTTGAGAATCTCAAGCCCGGCAAAATCCTTTTCATTGTCGGTGACGATGATGCACTTATTTGCCTGCGCGACAGCCGCAATCATCATGTCAAACGCGCTGCGGGGTCGACCGGCATTGCGGCCCTGAGCTATTAAAATCGCCCAGGCCAAGGCTGCAGTGTCGTCGAAGGGCAGCACACGCCCCATAAAATATGTGAGCGGCCCTTGCGGCCCCCTAAACCACGCTTCGAGCTCCTGGCGCTTTTTGCCTGTGGGGCTTGAAAGAATACCAACCTGGATTTCTGCAATACTCAACGACGAGATAAAAAGTGTATCGTCATACTGCTCGGCCAACCATTCTGTCAGGAAGCGAGACGGTGCTGGTTTCGTGAGGTTGCTGATGATGTTTGTATCCAGCAGATACCGCGTCATAAGTCGATCTTACGCATCCGGGGGCGCGCACGCGTTAAATCGAGGTTGGCTCCGACCATGGGTGAGTTGCGAAAGGCCGCAAGAATCCCTCCCTTGCGCGACGGTTCGCCTTCGGTGGTGCGCGTGACGGTGGCTCGAATCTGAGTCGCCTCGGGGTCGTTGTTGGCGAGTTTCTTGGCCAGCCAGCGGATAAGATCGCGATCCGTATCTAAGCCTAGCACTTCAAAGCGCGCGAGCCCTTGTTTGCTCAGGCGTGTACGGTAGTTGTGGAGTGCTTTTTTTTGCGCTTTGCTGCTCATGCCAGCCTGCCATCATATATCCAGTAATATATCTGGATATATCACGCGGCGCAAGCCGCCCGCCTTCACGCAATCGTTGGCGTATAATGCTTCTTCTGGCTTGAGACGAGGTCCTCAAACGCCACCGTTTGCACGCGCGGGTCTTGTTTGCGCACCAGGCCCGCATTGGGATCGGTGATGACATTCAGCACTGTTGTTTTATCGGCGGCAAAGGCGCGGCGCAGTGCGGGTGCAATGTCTTCAGGTTTTTCAATGCGTTCGCCGTTCAAGCCATACGCATGGGCAATCATTTGGTAATCCCACTGGCCTAAATCGCAGTTGATCGACTTACCCAGCGCGTTGACTTGGCCATGCTTCTCGGTGCCCCAGGCCCCATCGTTGGAAATCAGGCAGACAATTTTAAGGCCCGCCAACGCAGCGCCGTTTAACTCAGAGCAATAAAAACCAAACGAACCATCTCCCGTGACCAGCACGACGGGGCGTTCCATATCGCCGGTTGCTTCGGCCATCTCGCGCGCGGCTGCCGCAGCACCCAGCGCCAAAGGTGTGCCGATGCCCATGGAGCCCAGCGGATAGTGATCCATGAAGGCGCGCTCTGATTTGATGCGTAAAATCGCATGCATCCAGTTTTGAATGTCAGCACCATCGCCAACATAAATAGCGTTCTCAGGGAGCTGCGCCATGAGCTCACGCGCCATACGATAAGGGTGAATCGGTGCATGCTCATCACGTCCCAGCTCATCAATGCGCGCCATGCGTACTTTCATGGCGTCATTCACCCACGTTGGCTCGGTTGTGGGGGCGAATTTTTTTGCAACCAGGACCTGATGAAGATGCTCAAGTGCCAACGCAGCGTCGGCCACAATCGGCACCTCTACCGCACGGTTACGACCAATTTCTTCGGCATGAATGTCAATTTGAATAAACGTGGCATTGGCATCAAAGCGCGGGGCGAGGCCATAGCCCATGCGTTGGCTCATGCGCAGGCCAACAATAAGAACAACATCGGCCTGTTTGGCGGCGACTTGGGCTAACGGCCACGCAAAGCCGAGTTTCATATCTTCGGGTACTAGGCCACGGCCCAAGTTGCTGGCCAGCACGGGGATTTTGAATGTGCGTGCAAGGTTGCGCAGTGCGGCACCAGCACCCGACAAAGCAGCACCTGAGCCGACAATGATCATGGGGTTTTTCGCACCAGAAATAAGTGTCGCTGCCCTTTCAATGGCACTGGGGTCGGGTGCCGGCAACGTTGGCTGCATGATGTGGCCCTGGATGTGGCCCGGGGCACGATCAACATAATCAATCGCAGCTGCTTCGAAATGTTGCGGGATCCCCAGCACCGCAACACCCGGCCTGCCGGTGCTAGCCTGCACCAAGGCCACTTCAACAAACTCGGCCAACCGATCCGGTGAGGGAACCGTTTTAGCCCATTTGCAATGGGGTTTGACGATGTCCAGAATATCGTTTTCGTCTTCGCCTTCCGCTTCCAAGGTATTGGCGGGCGTGAGCGAAACAATCACCAGCACCGGCGAACATGCCAACTGCGCGGTGATGATGCCCGTCATGGCGTTGGGCAACCCTTGGTCGGCCTTGATCATCGCGATGCCAATTTTGCCAGATGCGCGCGCATAACCATCGGCCGACGCCACGGTGCAGGTTTCATGGCGGCCCGAGACAATGCGGAATTTTTCTGCTTCAAGGCCAAACAACAAATGCGTATGCGCCGTGCCCGACAAACAAAATGCGCTGCGCGCGCCTGTTTTGACCAATACGCGCGCAATCACCTGGCCGCCATTGAGCCGGTTGGTTTTGGTCGAGGGAGTGGGAGCGGAAGGGTTGGTCATATACCCCCACCCTTGATCCCTCCCCACAGGGGGGAGGGAGTAGATGTGGGGCGCTTTATAATTTTCCCCTCCCCTCGATGGGGAGGGGTTAGGGGTGGGGTGATGCAACCGTGCTGCATATGATTACTCCGCGGCGCGGCGTTGACCCTTGTCGGGAATGACCCGCAAAGAAACATCGCAGCTGTTCAAGGGTTCAATGCCCGTGGCGGTGACACGGATGAGGTCTTCCAGGTGCATGTTGCCCCAGCCGATTTCGTAATACGGCATGTCGATGGTGAAGACCATATTTTCCAAGAACACGAACTGGCCTTGGCTGCCGGGCAACTGCGGGCCGATGGGCAGCGGGTGATCAGTGTGCTCCAGACCTACACTGTGAGGCGTACAGATAACAAAGCCGGGGAAGCCTACTTTTTTCATACCATCAATGACAGCTTCGGTGACAGCGCGGCCCGTGACGCCAGGCTTGATCATCCCATAAGCGATATCACAGCCCACTTTCATGGCATGAGAGCGCAGTAACATTTCATCTGTGGGTGTGCCACAAATAGCAGTGCGGCCCATATCAGCGCAGTAGTGTTTGTACTCGGCCAAGCCATCGAACGTCACGAGTTGGTCTTTTTCAATCAGTGATTTGCGCCGCCCGCGTGTGCCGGTCGACAAATACCGGCCCTTCCCGCCACGCTTGGCCAACTCGACATTAAAAATAAGCTCCAGCTCGTCTTGATGCTGGCCCACATGCAGCGAGGCAATGGCGGCCTCGACCGCGATCTCGTTCATGACCGCAGCCTTGCGGATGATCACAAGTTCCGCTTCA
>JANLSL010000478.1:0-3850 GCA_031362385.1 Alphaproteobacteria bacterium
CACGACACCTGTGCCCTTGACGAGCCAAGCAGCCGTGGCCTTGAGCGGCTAGGCCCAGCGCAGTCTTGAGTTTTGTTGTATATGATGGTAATATACAATAATGATTGATCTCGACCAGATCGTAGGGTTTGACTGGGACGATGGTAATGCGCGCAAAAGCTTCGATAAGCATAGCGTGAGCCAGGCTGAGGCCGAGCAAGTGTTTTCCAATGAACCGCTGCTACTCCTCCCTGATGACCCTCACAGCTTCGCCGAGGCCCGCTACAATGCTTTAGGCAAAACAAACGATGGGCGCCTTTTGTACCTGAGCTTTACATTACGGAGTATGGCGACCCGGCTTCGGGTCATCTCGGCGCGCCCCATGAATCGAAAGGAACGTGAAATCTATGACCAAGAAACTTAAACCCATCCCTCGCTTTAAATCTGAAAAGGCAGAGCGCAAGTTTTGGGAAACGCACGACACCACGGAATATATGGATTGGAGCAAAGCCCAGCGGGTACGCTTCGTGAACCTCAAGCCCAGCACCAGGGCCATTTCACTGCGCCTTCCGATCAGCCTGCTGGAACAAATCAAGATTGCAGCCAACAAGCGCGACATGCCCTATCAATCGCTGATCAAGTCGTGGCTGGCTGATCGTGCCGAGCGGTCGTAAGGGGCGCCGAGGGTCGGCCCTGGCCCGACAAAGATAAGCTGGGGTACGTCTGCTCAATGGAGTTCGAGAAACAGGCGAAACTAGCTTAAGAGCGTGTCAACGAAACCAGCAGCAGCTCAAAGCGGGCTTTTGGCGGGGCCACTTGCCCCGCCGCCCCCTTAACTCACTACCTGAATCACCCGCGTGTAGGGGTATTTTTCCCCTTCGACGTGCCAGCTCGCCCACAACCTATCACTGGTGATACCAGGTCGGTCGTCGGGTTCTAACGCCAGCCAATTGCGCGCGGCGATGAAGCGCTTTTCGCTGCTGGGCATTTTGTCCATGCGCGTGACGATGCCATCGTCCACATCTTCCTCGGTGTCGAATAGCTGGTTCATAGCGAACTGCATGATGCCCGGCGGGCCGGGATGCACGATGGCCGATGATGTAAGTTGAGGAATCGTGATGGCCACAGACCCCGCTTGCGTGGAGACGATTGTGCCGCTGGCCGCCAAATGCACATCGCCGGAGATTATGGTCACGCGGGTTTTCTCAGCAGCACTAAACGCCAGCAGGCGGTGAATAAGACGCTTGCGTTCCTCCAAGTGGCTGCGCGAAGACCAATGATCTTTCAAGTCGTCCTCGAGTTCTTGGCGCCCAGGCAGCCAACCCAACAGTGACTCCACCATGCTGAAGCGCGCATGTACCACGGGGATGCTGGACATTAAAATGAGATGGCTGAGATTTTTTTCCGCCGCAAGAAAATTATAAACTTTGGTCCAATGGGCTGGACTCATGACCTGTTCTTGCGAGCGTTCCGAGCGCATATCGAGCGCAAGAATGCCAAGGTCGCCGATGCGGTGATAATGGCTGAACCCGTTGGCTTGAGAGATGAACTGCCCATCGGTCGCGCAGCCTTGCATTTGAAAAGTTGTAAAGGCGCGCTTGGCAATGGAAAAAATGCCCCTATAAACATCACAGCTTTGTAGACTGTGCTCATAAGAGCCCCAGCCGTCCATGATGTCGTGATCGTCCCATATCATTACGGTGGGAACGCGCGCCAACACATCGCGCACGGCCACTTGGCCCCAGCGTTTGCAATAAAATTCATCAAAATACATGTTGGTCAAACGGTCGCGAAGTGTAATGGGAAACGGCGCGGCATATGAAGCTGCATCGCTGAGATCGCTGAAGGCGTGAAGGTCAGCGTCCTTCGCCCACATTGAGTCGGAATAAATTTGATCGCCCCCCAGCAGCAATAGGTGGAAAGGTTTGTTGTCGTGTTGACCTTTCAGGTGTTCCCAGCGGCCATTGATGTTAGATATTTTTTTGGCGACCTTGGGGTCGGAAAACCCATTGCATGAGGCATAAGCCATGCGCGGCATCTGGTCTTGCGCCGGAAGCTGGATAGTGAATGTGCTGGCATCGCCAACGATGTTGTAGGTGACGCTGCGCGCGGCCAGCCCCAGCATAAAAGGAAGATCAACCCGCCAAGCTTTACCATTGTCCCATGTGTCGATAAGTTGGCCGGTGTTGATCTTCACTGCGCCAACGTCAGTGAATGAAATCTCCGGCGCGGGATCGGCCCTGTCCGTGGCGATCAGAGCGCTTAAATTCCATGTTTTGCTTGCGGCGTCGTAACCGCGAAAACGCAATACAGGCCCTAGCTTCAAAACCATTTTCCCCTCCATTGTTATTGTGACTTAGGTTAGAATGTTAGAAGCATAAGCGCGTAGCGAGGCACTGGTCAGCCTGTTAGAACTAGCAGGTGGTTCCGGCCACAACTCTCCAAACTCCATTAGCACTTCGAAATCCCGAGGAAACCGGACCTCTTCTCATTGCTTCGGCCCCCATACCGCCACCGCACAAAGTATTGCGTGGACAACTCACAGATTTTCTTGCGCAAAGCCTATACCGCTCGTAGCGTTCCAACATTGATATGCGCAGGCGAGATCACCGTATCGTCAGCGCGTCGCACCACAAAAAATTTGGTGCAAGGAGGTTTGGCATGAGTCTCAATTTTGATTTACGCGCACGGCTTTCGCCTCCGCGCTTTTCTCGCGTTACGTGCAAATGGGGCGGCCTGAGCAGTTGTGGAAAACGCGCCCACTATCCAACGCCATCAAGGGCTTAGCGATGAGTCACCATCTCATAAAAAATGGGTATTCAAAACGCATTGCGAATCAATGGCTTAGCAAAACGCGTCCATCTGATTCCAGGTATCTGATGGTAAACCGGGCAAGTTAGAAAGGCTGCATTCCACCGCTTCATGTTTTCGCCATTTGGTTTAAATACCGCGGTGGTTTTTGAATTTTGATGAATAGGTTTTCTGCCCCATGACACCCTCACCCGCCTCCTCGCCAGCACCCGCACGCTCGGCCCGCCAGCTTGCCGCTGGGCGCACCGTGGCTGAGATTTTGCTCAACATCAAAGCCGTCAACTTCCGGCCCGAGGAGCCCTACAAACTCACCGCCGGGTGGGCCAGCCCCGTGTACATCGACTGCCGCAAGCTGATCTCGTTCTTGCCCGAGCGCCGCACCGCCATGCAGCTTGCGCGCGTGGAGTTGGAGGAGAACGTGGGCCGCGCCAACATCGACAGTGTTGCGGGCGGCGAGACGGCTGGCATTCCCTATGCCGCCTGGATTTCCGAAGAACTATCGGTGCCCATGCAATACGTGCGCAAAAAACCCAAGGGCTTTGGCCGCAACGCGCAAATTGAAGGCGACTTCAAAGAAGGCCAGCGCATTGTACTGGTGGAGGATTTGGCCAGCGATGGCGGCTCGAAGCTGGTGTTCGCAAAAGCTTTGAGGGATGCCGGGGCGGTGTGTGCCCACGTGTTCGTGGTGTTCTTCTACGGCGCGTTCCCGGGGGCTGAAGAGTCCCTCGCCGCCGAGGGTTTGAAGTTGCACTACTTGTGCACCTGGGCCGATGTGCTGGCCGTGGCGGAAGAAAAAAAATCGTTTAGTCCAGCAGCCATTCAAGGTGTGAAAGATTTTCTGGCCAACCCCGTGGCCTGGAGTGTGAAGCATGGAGGTAAGGGCGCTTGACCCGGAAAAGTGGGAACTGGTTTTCCGATCAGGTCATGCGCAAACAAGAAGGCGCATAAGTGAGCACAAGCATCCCCCTCACCTCCTCGCTCCGCTCGGTATCCTCTCCCCCCAGGGGCGAGGATGATCTGGGCGCACAAAACTTCTCCCTCTCCCCTTGAGGGAGAGGGT